>NZ_JAMOKU010000075.1:0-16668 GCF_023656845.1 Parabacteroides sp. Y3-G-102
CTTTTAATGCTAAAATTAAGGCGTTTAGAGCTGCTTTAAGAGGAGTAACGGATATAAAATTCTTTCTTTTCAGACTTACAAAGCTGTATGCTTAATCCCCCAGGTTTATCGGGTGAGCCGTTAAAATCATATATATTCGTTACGCTTTCCATGAAATAATAACGATCGGAAATCAATCTTAAGACGACGAAAACGCCCGGATCCATGGTGTGGATAGGGGGTGTTCGTGCGATAAGCGGGCGCAAACTGTAATCAGGCATTAAGGTGTATACCGTATCTGAAGAGGCCTCAAATAGAATCCAATTACCCTTAAAAGGAATTATACTGTTATACGGACCTGGTCCAGCTGCTCTTGTTTCTCCTTTATCATAAAGTCTTTCAACGATATGGAATAATTGCTTCTCTTTATATGGAACCGTGATTTCTTTCGTTATACTTCCATCTTGCTTCGACACAAGCAAGAACGGTACCTCAAAATTAAACTTATCATAGCAAATCAAGTTGTCCTTGTCATAATCAAGCATTTCCACGTAAAACGAACTTTTCTCGCTTCTTTGATTCAGACTTCGTTTGAAATTTCCTTCCAAATCATAAACCCTTATCTTTTTCGCATGAAAATCATTTACGAAAATCTCTTCGTTTTCTTCATCTAACGAAACCGATCTCATAGACACGTATTCTTCTCCACCTTGTCCCTTGCGATTTATTTTGCGAATAGCTTTTCCGTTCCGGCCATATACGAAAATATTGCCATCATCGTAAAAGTTTGTCACGATTATGTATTTCTCGCCAACCGCCTGCACGCATGCCCGATTGATAAACTCATCGTTTGTTTCCAGCGGAATATACTCCACATCCATGAAGTCTTGAAGGACCAACTCTTTTTTGGTTGAATAACTATCGTTTACATCCACGGTTATAAGACCATCGGTCGATGAATGGTCGCCTCCACATCCAGCCATAACAAACAGGATGATTATCCCTGTAAAAATGAATCTTTTCATACGCGTATGATTTTTGTTTAACTTATGGTGGTGAAGATACTATAAAAAGCCGATGGTTTTCACGAAATTATCCTAATTATTTGTTGATCTCACTGGTAATTTCCTGCACATCTTGGAGCGTAAAACGCCCTAACAATTGCATGACGCTGAAACCCCCATCGTCCATGTCGGCTATCATGATCAACTCCTGTATCAGTTCTCCTTGTTGCTTGACGTAGAAATTGGCTTTGGTCTTTCCGTCTTTTACTCGCATGAGTTCCTCATGGTCCTTTCCGATCAAGGCTTTGAACTCCCCTCGCATTCGTTCCCTCAAATCCGCTTTTTGGGTGGTGAGTATTTGCAGGGATTCTATTTTCCCTTTCAGATTGGCAAGGTTGAGTCCGGCGGTTTCCATGACCGGCATCATCTGAAACATCTTCTTGGAGATATATACGGAAGTAACATCGTCCATATCCGCATATTTGTCGAAAAGCTTGTTCTGGGCAAAACAGATATTCACGCAGCAGAGAAGCAGTATTGTATATAGTTGTTTGAGTCTCATTGTATTAATCATTTAAATGTTTATTTACGATCTTGTTTATTTTTGTGATCTCTTGACCGGCTTCATTGACCTGCCCGAGACCTTTGTTTAAATTCCTAGACATGAACGCCAAGGCATTTTGGGCTACGACAGCTGCCTCTTCAGGATCGGTAAAGGTATCGGCCATAGTGGGAGCCGGACGATTTGTCTCCGTGAAGATGAGGAATAGGGCGCCAAGAATAGCGGCGGCGATTCCGCTTATCCAATAGAAGGAACGTCTTCGTGAGACTCGGGGAGATACCTCTTCTTGGGCTAGGAAGTCGATTCGTCGTTCCAGCCTTTCGGAAAGTCCCTCCGGTAAGGCTAAATCCTCTTGGAGTGCCTTGTTTATTAGTTCATCTATCTTTTTATCATCCATGACAACTTGCTTTTTCTAGTTTCTCCCGGATCAATTTGCGTGCCCGGGAAAGTAATGTTCTTATATTAGAGGAGCTAAGCCCTGTAATCTGTTCAATGTCCTCATAGGAGCAATCCTCAATACCACGCAGGCGGATTACCTGCCTCTGGTTCTCGGGGAGCTGCTCGATCAGTTCCTGTATATGCCGGATATCCTCCTTTTCTTCCAGTTCCTTTTCCGGCGAGGAGTCGGTCGTTAATAGAACGGTCTCCAATGCCTCTTCGTTGTCTCTTCGGCTTGCTTTAGGCGAGCGCAGGAAATCCAGACAAAGATTCTTGACCAATGTTATGGAAAATGCTTCCGGATTCTGGATGTCTCCCAGCTCATCCCTTTTATTCCATAATTTGCAATAGGCATCTTGAAGTATGTCTTCCGCATCCGCTTTATTGTCTAATAAGGCATAAGCGATTCGATAGAGTTTAGGATGAAATGGAAGGAACCGTTGTTTAAAAACATCAACGTCCATCGGTATCGCCCTTAATGATTTCCAGTTTTGTGCTCATTGATTACCCGGTCTAGATCGGACGGGCTGATCTTTCCTTTGATACGGATTAACGCATTGTCGCTTCCTGTCGTGAATATGACCAGTTCACGGATCATATCCTCTTTTATTTTGACAAGAACTTTCGTGCGACTGTCCCTTTCATTTGCCGTAACCATCGTCTCATAATCAGGATCTCTCAGGTTCCGTATGGCGGTAGACAGTCGGTCTTTCACCTCTTGGGCACAATTATCAAATTCAAGGATCTCTATACCGTTTACTCCCATTGTCTCGGTGAACAGGCTGGCTAGCTTCATCGTTATGTTTCCGATATTTACGGAAGTAACATCGCTTTCACCCCGGAAAGCATTGAATAATTGATCCATCTTCTGCTGCCCGTATCCTACTTGGCTGATAAGGAGGATGGCCAGTAACGCTAGTAATCTTTTCATTGTAATTGACTTTTTCGTTAATACTATGTTTTTGGATAGCCCTTTGTCCGTGCGCCTTAGAGTGGGGCTTTCACAAAGAAGACGGGATAAGGGATTTGTTTGTTACAAAAATAGGCAAAAAAAGAATTATTTTTTATTCAACTTAGGTATCCAAATGCAGGCAACTAAGTCGTGAAACTTAATCTCCTTACCATCGAAGTAGAATTTGTATGAGTATTTATATCCTTTATTCCAACAGGTGCCTTCCGGAATGATGTATTTGTAAGTTCTTCCATTGATAGTAAAGATCGCCTCAACTTCTTTTTCCCGGATAGGAGAGTAGGTAGGGACTATACGGATATTTTGCTCCTCCGCTTTCGCGTGTCGTAAAGTTACGGATGGATCTATTGTAAGTAAAGTGGCCTTGTGTGCCCCGGGAGTTCCTTTGATATTTCCGGTTACGATATCCATTGTGCCGGTATACTGCAAGGTATTACCTCCCGCACGGTTACCGATCTGTATGGAGGTTAGCTTGAATAGCCCGTTAATGTTCGAATCTTGATATATTTCGAATGAGAGAAGTGATAACGCGTAATTCATGGAGAGTTTCGCGAGCGGAGATTTACGGTTAACCTCTTTTTGACCTTGCGAGAGCCTCCCATATTTATAAAAGGGGGTTTCCGCCGCGATTGGGGATATTTTGATCGGTATGGAAGTGGGATCTAACGGTATTTGTACTTTATAAGGTGAGTAAGCGTAGATCATGACTGGTCGATTAGATCTGAGGAATACCTGCGGTGTTTGTTTCCATTTTAAAGAACCTTTTGATGAGCCTACAGCCTTTGATTTTACGTTTTTATAAAGAGATGCGCCTTTATATAAACTGTCTTGATTACCATAGGTTATAAATAATCCTATTTCGGACCCTTCGGGCAGAATTTCGGTGAATACTGAAGAACCTGCCGTATAGGACCGGGTGGTCATTTCAAGAACTGACTTTCGTGTGGTTGATTTCTCTTTGGACATCCACTGCTGATTTTCATGACATCCGGTAAAGATGATTAACAAGATCGTAATTAATAATAATTTGTTCATTTTGTCTAATGTTTTAATGGAACCTTTCAAACAATAAACATTTGAGCCAATATAGTTTATTATTCTATTACTATTAATTATCATTCCTGTTATAAAATGATATTTTTATATATTATATAGTAACGATTGTTTTATCCTCTTAATACGCAAAGTAACCTGCTTTATTGTATACTATAATAATCAATATATCCAAGAGATATAAAGATATTATTAAACGGGTCTCGTCCTTGTAATAGTCAAATAGAAGAGTGTTTTTGGCGATAAGTTGAGAGGGAATGATAGCCCTTGAATGTAAAAGGGTATTTGGACGAGACCCGTTGTTTCTCTTATTGAGAGAATATATAGAGTCGGCTGAGTGAAAAACACATCGTACGGGTAGTGACGCCGATGGTCTAATTCGCCGGAATGATAGAGCCAATTGTTATTTTCAGTGTAGTTGCCGGTGGCAAACGGATCAAAGCTTGCCACGGCATTACACCTTAATAACCACAACATAAAAAACTTACATGATATTGCCAATCAATCCTTCGTCGTTACCCGGTAACCAGTCTGTGATAGAGACGTCTCGCAATTGTAACGACCTTCCGTTAAAGCTTAGCTTATATAAATATTTTTTCCCTTTTTCCCATTGGGTGTTAGCGGGTATGTCAAATTTGTAGGTTTCTCCGTTGATCGTGAATAAGGTCTCCACGTCTCCGGTTCCGATCGTGCCGGAAGGTGGAATTACCATGAGCCGCATAGGATCACAATATTTCTCGTTGATGAGGGTAACCGGATTCGTCAAGGATAATACCGTGGATGCGGACGTGCTACGGGCGGTAGAACCGATGATATCGCCTGTCGTGATATCGAGGGTTCCTTCGCTGACTAAAGTTGTTCCACCGGGCTTATTTCCTACTTGAACGGAACTTATAATAAAGGCACCTGTCTTGCCTTTGCTTAGGTTCAGCTGGAAAGATATAAGCGATAGGGCATGATTCATGCTGAGTAATACAAGTGGCGAGGTACTGTTGACTGCTTTTTGTCCGATCGCATGGGTTCCATACATATAATCATCGGTCTCCAATGCGTTCGGGGCCAGTTTAACAGGTATCTGCCGGGCGTTAAAATTTATATCTTCTTGATATGGATAATATGCGTATATCGTAGCTTCATTAGAGTCGAGGATCACTTCCGGACTCTGTTGCCACCGGATTTTTCCATTCACTCTATAAGCTTTTACGCTTACGTTTTTATAAGTGGATATGCCATTGCATAAATCGTCGACTGTACCGGACGTGATTTGTAGTCCGAGCATAGAGCCTTCTTTAAATTCTTGTATAAAATTGGTGGATTTTGTAGTTAGGATACGAGTCGTTATTTGGAGTGGTTTTTCATTCCAGCCGATATTCTCAAGACCTCCGAAGTCTTTGTCGTTGGAGCAACCCCAAAAGCTTAAAATCATACTGGTAAAGAGTACTAAATTTCTCATTATTTTACTTATTTTTGTGTGAAACTTCTGGATGCAAATATCGGGTGGTTAAGGGGAAAGGGAGGTGCATACGGTCTAAAACGTCGGTGAAATCGTATAAAATTAGATCGTTCAAATTGTCTAAGGCGTTCATATTGTTAACTGAGGGGTCAAAAAGAACATTCGGGGGGGCGTATTGTTTAATAGATAGGAGGTAGTGTTATTATGTTGGATAAAATTCAGTTTCTACTAAGCTTACAGATATTAGGCTTTTGTGTTTTTGGTGGTATTACCCTGCTACTACGGGCCCGTGAGAATAGGGCAAAACAGATTTTGGGGTGGAGTATGTTATTATGGGCGTTTTTAGCGGTGGTACGAGTATCGGTTAACCTGTATTTAGAGGATTCAAAAGAGATATTTCATCCGGATGTGCTGATTATGGGATGTATTGTGGTAGCTACATTGGCTTGTTACGTGATAGAAGTGTTACGACCTTGCTATATGACCGTTCGCCGTTTCTTTATTTTTACCAGTCCGATATGGGTATTGGGTATTTCTTTTTTGATTTACCGGCTATCCGGTGGAAATATTCATCGTTATAACTCTTTTGGCGAGGTATTCGATACCTTGAATCTGGATGTGGTTATAAGGCTTTTGATTTTATTTTTCACGCTTCTGTATATGATCGTTCCTATTTATCTGATCTTGCGCTATAGTGAGGGATTTAAGGTGTATTTAAGGGAAAATGTATCGGACCCGGAAGATTATGATCTGGACTGGTTGAAAAAGACCATGCTGATCCTTTCTTCTATGTATATTTTTTATTTGGTATTGTTGTTTACGGATCGGGTTAGCCTATATGTAATCGACAAAACGTTTTTATTGGTTTTATGGTACTATTTCTTTTATAAGGCCTTGTTCCTAAAGGTTATCCATTTGGATCACACATTCGAGAGCGGATGGGGATTACCCGATTTGGAGGAGGATACGGATGATGATCAAGGTAGTGAGGAACAGAAAGGCATCATACGCCAAAGGTATGTTGAGGAAGTACAGGCGTGGTTTGAACGTGAAAAGCCCTATCTACGGGAAGATTTGCGCTTAACGGATTTACAGCGGATCTTCCCGATGAGCCGTTCTTATCTATCCCAATTGTTTAATAAAGAACTAGGTTGTTCCTTCTCGGATTACGTAAACCATTTCAGGGTAGAGGAAAGTAAACGTCTATTGGAAGCCGAACCTCTGGCCAGTATACAAGAGATAGCCGAACGTTCGGGCTTCCATTCTATCAGTACGTTCCGTCGTGCGTTTATTAAGCAGACGGGGGTTATTCTTTCCGAATACAGGAGAGACGGGAACGAGTCAATTTAACCGGTAGCTGACGAAAGCGAATCGTTTGCTATCGGGTGCCCAAGAGTTTACGTTTATGGTACCTTGGCCGCCGAATAGTTTGACTAAAGTCTTAGGTTCTCCGCCCTCGGCCGGCATAAGGCGTAACTCTACGTTTTTATTGGCGAGGTGCTGTCCGGGTTCCAGATCTCCTTTTGTATAGGTGATGAAAACGATTTGTTTTCCATCCGGAGAGATGTGGGGAAACCAAGAATTACGGGTCTCATCGAATGTCATTTGGGTTTGTTCGGAACCATCCGCTTTCATGCGCCAGACTTGCATAAGCCCGGTACGTACGGAGTTGAACCAGATATATTGTCCGCAAGGTGAGTATTCGGGGCCATCGTCCAAACCTTCGGCTGTCGTAAGACGTTTTTCTTCTCCGCCTAGGGAAGGAATGACGTAAACATCAAAATTACCGTTTCTTTCAGCGCAATAAGCGAGTTGTTTTCCGTCGGGGCTCCACCCGTGTAGGTAGCTAGGACCGAGTGGGGTAATCAACCGGGGAACACCTCCTTCGAAAGGCAGGGTATAGACACGCGATTTACCATCTTCTTTTGTTCCGTTACTGATCGCTATTTGTTTGCCATCCGCAGAGATCACATGGTCGTTGTTGCAACGGGTCGCATAGTCGCTATTGATTAATTGCGGCTCGCCCGGAGATTCCGGAGAGAGCTTATATAATTTTCCTCCACTATTATATACAAGCCAATTACCATCCGGAGTCCAGTTAGGTGCCTCGATTAAAAAAGGGAATTCCTTGACAACGGAACGTTGCCCGGTCGTAATGTCCATCACTTCCAGCACACTAGTCACATTCTTTTTTTGGGCATGCGTACAAAAAACGGCGATACACATACAAAGTACAGAATTGAGAAAACGTTTCATATACATATAGATTTAAAGGATATAAGAAAACCGGGTAAAATTAGCTTTACGCTATTTTACCCGGTTTCAAAGATATAATTTATTTCGATTACTCTTTATACATTGAAACGGAAATGCATGATATCTCCATCTTGCACAACATATTCCTTACCTTCAACGCTCATCTTTCCGGCCTCTTTAACAGCAGCCTCGGAGCCATAAGCGATATAATCCTCGTACTTGATCACCTCGGCACGGATAAATCCTTTTTCGAAGTCCGTATGGATAACACCGGCGCATTGAGGAGCTTTCCAGCCTTTATGGAACGTCCACGCACGACATTCGTCCGGTCCGGCGGTCAAGAAGGTTTGCAGATTCAATAATTTATAAGCCGATTTAATCAAACGGCTTACGCCAGACTCTTCCAATCCGATCTCTTGTAAGAACATCTGGCGTTCCTCATAGGTATCGAACTCAGCGATCTCGCTCTCGATCTTAGCGGCGACTACTAAAATCTGGGCATCTTCGTCTTTAACCGCCTCACGTACGGCATCTACATATTTATTGCCATTTACGGCACTAGCCTCATCCACGTTACAAACATACATGACAGGTTTATCCGTCAGCAAGAATAAATCGTGGGCAATGCGCTCCTCGTCTTTCGTATCAAAAGAAACGGTACGTGCGCTTTTTCCTTGTTCTAAAGCCTCTTTGTATTTACAAAGTACCTCGTAAGCGATCTTGGCTTGCTTATCACCTCCGGTTTGCGCTTGTTTTTGCACCTTGGCGATACGGCTGTCTATCGTTTCCAAATCCTTGATCTGAAGCTCATAGTCAATGATCTCCTTATCACGGACCGGGTCTACACGTCCGTCCACGTGCACGATATTATCGTCGTCGAAGCAACGCAATACGTGCAAGATAGCGTCTGTCTCACGGATATTAGCCAAGAACTTATTGCCCAGTCCCTCGCCTTTACTCGCTCCTTTCACCAATCCGGCGATATCCACGATCTCTACGGTGGTGGGGATCACTCGTTGCGGATGTTCGATTTCCGCTAGTTTATTCAGTCGCTCGTCGGGTACGGTGATCACGCCTACATTCGGTTCGATCGTACAGAACGGAAAGTTCGCTGATTGTGCCTTCGCGTTGGATAGGCAATTGAAAAGGGTAGACTTTCCTACGTTCGGAAGTCCCACAATGCCACATTGTAATGCCATATTATTATCGTATTTTTTATTATCAATCTGTTATATAGTCGCTCCAAGCGACTTGTTTTGAGTTCGCAAAGATAATCAATTTTAGGCTGATACGGTTATTTTCTTAGGCTTTCTCTTCATGCTTAACCGGTTGCCTCATCGATTGTTTGTTTAATAATGTTTTAACGAGTTTGTTCATAGGCTTCTCGAAATGGTAGTAAGAAAACAGGCTCAACAGGATTATGACACAAAATAGAAGCGGGATCGAGATGTACCAGTCTATATGAAAGTCGCTTTCTTTTTGCCATTTAGCATAAGAGAGCAGTACAAAAAGATGAATCAAATAGAAACTGTAACTGATTTCTCCGCCAATCACTAAGAGGCGGTTCGATAGGAGTCGTGAGACCATACCTTTTTGCAGGGAAAAACTTATTAGGATAAACGCGATGGGAATCCAGTAGTAGCAGGAGTATCGGTATACTTTGGGGATTTCAGCGGCATACAGATAGAAACTTAAGAATAATGCTATTGACGCGATCTCTATGATACTTCCTTGGCTGGAGGTGATGTTTTTAGTTTTCAAATGGTCGTATAATTGAAATAATAGCATCCCGGCTATAAAATCCGGAAGTCGGGTGATTGGATTAACATACCAATATCCTTTTATACTTTCCAAAGGCGTAAAATACATACCGACAACGCTCAATATCGCGCAAATCAAGAAAGTGCTAAGTAATTTTCTGTAGTCTTTCGTGAATGCTATAAGGAAAGGAAAACAAATATAGAAAAGCTGTTCACAACATAAACTCCACGAAGGGCTGTTGAATGAAAAAAAGTAATTGTCTTTTGGTATATAGGCGTTTGTCAATGTGAGTGAGGCGAGGAAATGCTTGCACCAATCTATAGTTCCCGATGCTATTACATAGTTTCCTAAAGCGACGGCAATCAATAAGGTCAGCGAGTGTAAGGGATAAATACGGGCGATGCGTGCTACCCAAAAAGTGCGTTTGGTTATCTTATTCTCACTAAATTTCTTTTGATAATTGTACGCTATAATAAAACCGCTTAGCATGAAAAAGAAACTAACCCCTACAAATCCCTCCTTGAAAAAATAGATATCGAAGTGATTATCTATTACATAACAGTGCGCCCCAAAAACCATCATGGCGAATATAAATCGCAAAGATGTTAAAGTGTTAATCATAATTTCGTTACATTAAGTCTGTAAATGTAGGAAATCAATATGGAAATTTAGACAAGATTCTCATCATACTATTAGATTTACTGATCCTTTGGCTAATTTGTCATAATTTTCTTGCATGAATTAGCGTAGAGACTTGCCTATGTATAGAAAGAATTTGAAAGCTTTTGATAACTTTGTATGTATTAGTATTTAATATTCATTCAAAACTTTATGTCAATGAAACACGTCTACTTGGCTTTGTTAGCTTGTGCTACGCTATGTGTACAAACACTTTCGGCAGATCCGATAGGTTCGGCCGAAGCGCTCCGGATTGCCCAGCAACAGTATTCGATGGAGAATACCTCGGTGTTGAGGGCCGGTTCTTTTCCTGAGTTTAAGTTGGCCTACGTAGGGACGGAGGAAGGCATCGAGGCTCCTTCTAAATTACGTTTCTCGAGTGTGGAGAATGCCTTGCTTTACCTGTATAACGTAGGGGATAACCAAGGTTTTGTAATCGTATCCGGAGAAGATCGTGGAAAGCAGTTATTGGGTATATCCGATAAGGGGGCTTTGCCGGAGAAAGGTCTGTCCGCTACGATGGAGAATTTTATGCGTATGTATATCCATTATGTAAAGGCGTTACGGTCCGGGATGCCTCTAGCGGTGGATAGTGTTGAGGCTTCTTCACGGTTTCCGGAGGCGGTGATCCCTTTGATTAAAACGGAATGGAAGGATGATGCTCCCTACAATGAGATGTGCCCGGTTGTCAATGATGTTCTAACTTTTGCGGGTGGGGAAGGTGTCGCTATGGCGCAGATCATGAATTATTATCAATATCCGAAAAGCGGTATGGGTAACGTAAATTATAAGAATCCGGGAAGTACGTTGGTTGTTTCCGCTAATTTTGGGCATACAACGTATGATTGGGAAAATATGCCTGCTACTCTTGATGAGTCTTCCTCTTGGGATGAGATAGAGGCTGTTTCCACGCTGATTTTTCATTGTGGAGCGGCTGCCTATATGAATTATGAATGGGATATGGGGGCTAATAAAGAAGATGTACGGAAGGCTTTCATTAATAATTTTGGATATGATAAGAATATACAATTGTATGATAGGACCTTCTTTTCCGGAAAAGAATGGACGGATCTGCTGAAAACGGAACTAGCCGCTCAACGTCCGGTTTATTATGAAGGAGGTAGCGGAGAAAATAATCAGGCCTATAAATGGGCATTTGTTTGCGATGGCTATAATCGGAGCGGACTTTTCCATTTAAATACGGGCTGGTTTGGTAGTGGATATTTTGAGTTAGGTGCGATTGACGATAATTTACGTACTTACAATGAACGCCAAGCCATGATCACGGGTATCCGCAAACCGTCTGATGACTCGAAGCCTGTGAAGTTGTTAACGATCAGTTCTTTGGGTACTAAAGATATTGAAAGTATCAAGCTTGGTGAGAAGTTTCCGATTACTTATAACCTATTTAACTTGGGGCAAGATGGGAGCTATGTCCATACATTAGCCTTTTTCGAAGAGAATGAGGCGGTGGAGTTGCCTGTTAGCGAAGCGGCATTTTTAGATACGATCGCGGACTTTCAGCTAGGTAATTATATAACGAAAGATTTCCTTTGTGAGTCCCTAGGTATCCCGGATACTACGGCTACTCTGTATATGTACGTACTGGGAGGAATGGAAGGAGATAGCATCCTACGTCCGATCCGTTCGGTAAATCATCCGTATGATTATATCTTGTTGGATGTGAAGGATAGCGTTATTTCTTTCTCACAGGCACGGAATAGCTTGACCGCCGATCCTGTAAAGGTCGAGTATGATGCGGAAAGTGGGACCGCTACCTTTGAGGTGACTTTCTATAACAAGCAAAAAACGAATTTCCAAGGTACGGCCGGCCTTTACGTGCGAGATCCTAATCTCTCGATAGACGATTACAGTTGGGAGGTGAATAATTGGCTGGAGATTCCGGCAGGGAAGAGCCAGACGGTATCTTATAGTGGCTCGTTTGATTGGGGTATTGGTGATATGCTTGCCGTAATGGCTACCTACCAAGGTGACTTGAGTGAGCTGTGGGAAACCAAGTATACGGATATCCGTGAAAGCTATCGTACGTTCTGCCTAAAGATCGATGGTTCGCTAGTGGTTTCTAATGAGGTTACCGAGCCGTCTGTCTCGGATTTGGAATATGCGTTTGATTCCGCTTCCGGCCTATTATCGGTTCAATCGGATGTGGCGATAGAAAATATGATGCTTTATACTTACGACGGCGCGTCTGTCTGGGGAACTACCATAGATAGCCGGAAACAATATACGACTACCTTGTCGATACCTTCCGGGCATTATATCTTACGTATAAAGACGGCGGATGGAATAATCTCTAAGAAGATTTATAAGCAATAAGAGTTCCTTTTGATCACTAATAAATAGGGTGTCCTAAAAAGCTTCCGGCGATTTAGGACACCCTGTTGTTTTTACTTAGGCTGTTATGGTCTTAAAAAAACACGTACGTGTTTTTGGAAAAAGTCGTACAAGTTTTTCGGAAAACACGTACATGTTTTTTTAAGGGGAATTCCGGCATTATTTTAATGCGCCTCCAACCAGTTCTCTCCCTCGCCGCAATCGGCGATTAAGGGGACTTGTAGTTTCATGACGTTTTCCATTTCCTCCAGCACGATTTTCTTTACCTCCTCGGCTTCCTCTTTGTAGACATTGAAGTTTAACTCATCGTGTACTTGGAGGATCATCTTGCTTTTCAATCCCTCTTCCTCAAAGCGTTCGTAAATGCGTACCATCGCTAGTTTGATGATATCGGCGGCGCTCCCTTGGATAGGGGCATTGATCGCGTTTCGCTCGGCATAGCCGCGTACGACGGCGTTGTGTGAGTTGATATCCGGAAGGAAACGCTTGCGCTTGAAAATGGTCTCTACGTATCCTTTTTCCTTGGCTACCTTGATGCTCTCCTCCATGTATTCCTTGATGCGGGGGTAGGTGCTGAAATAACCGTCTATCAGTTCCTTGGACTCAGAACGAGGGATGCCCAGACGCTCGGCGAGCCCGAAGACGGAGATGCCGTAGATGATACCGAAGTTGGCGGTTTTCGCCTTCCGGCGCATATCGCTGGTTACTTCTTCTACCGGGATTCCGTAGATCTTGGCGGCTGTGGCGGCGTGGATATCCGCTCCGCTTTGGAAAGCCTCGATCATATGCGGGTCACCGCTCAGGTGGGCCATGATACGAAGCTCGATCTGGGAGTAGTCGGCCGAGAAGAAGAGGCAATCCGTATTGTCCGGGATAAATGCCTTACGGATCTCACGGCCCAGATCGTCCCGTACCGGAATGTTTTGCAGGTTCGGATTGGTAGAGCTGAGGCGTCCGGTAGATGTTACCGCTTGGTTGAAAGAGGTATGTATCTTTCCGGTCTGCGGATTGATCAACTCGGGTAGAGCGTCGATATAGGTACTTAATAACTTTTTAAGTCCGCGGTATTCAAGAAGCTTGCCGATGATGGGATGCTTGTTGCGAAGTTTCTCCAATACATCCTCGCTGGTACTGTAACCGCCTGTTTTGGTCTTCTTCGCTTTCTCGTCCAGCTTCAAGCGGTCGAAAAGGATTTCGCCGACCTGTTTCGTGGAGTTAATGTTGAACTCCGTGCCGGCCAGCTCGTAAACCTCTTGCTCCAGTTTGTTCATGGAGGCGGTAAGTTCGCCCGAAGATTGCTTAAGCGCTACCGTGTCTAGCGTGACGCCGGTGGCCTCCATTTCCACTAATACATATATTAATGGCATCTCGATCGTGGTGAAGAGGGATTCCAGTCCTTCCTTCTTTAACTCGGGTGCGAAATAATTCTTTAGCTTGAGCGTGATGTCCGCGTCCTCGGCGGCGTATTCGGCGATTTGCTCCACGGGTACGTTTCGCATCGATAACTGGTTCTTTCCTTTTGGGCCGATCAGTTCCTCGATGTGGACGGTCTGGTACTTGAGGTAGGTCTCCGCTAGGTAATCCATTCCGTGCCGCAATTCCGGATTCAGCAGGTAATGGGCGATCATCGTATCGAACAGAGGACCGGCTACCTTCACGTTGTATTTACGAAGTACCAAAATATCGAATTTGATGTTTTGCCCGATCTTTAATGATTTCGGATTTTGCAGGGCAGGGGAGAAGCGTTCCACTACTTTCGCCGCCTCTACTGAGTTGGCGGGAACAGGGACATACCAAGCCTCGTTTTCTTTCACGGCGAACGACATTCCGACCAATCCGGCTTTCAAGGGATCGATGCCATCGGTTTCCGTGTCAAAAGCGAAAAATTCTTGACCCAATAAAAAGCGGGCTAAATCGGCTTGTTTTTCCTCTGTATCAGTTAAATAATAGTTATGGGGGGTGGACTTTAAGTCCGTGAGAATCGATTTTTTGGGCTCTTCCGTACTCTCGGGCGTAAAAATCGCGAACAAATCGCCTTGAACGGGACCTTTCGGAGCGGCTTTGACCGGCTCAGAACTTAGTTTGTTAATAAATGTTCTAAATTCCAATTCTGTGTAAATCTCAGTCAGGCGCTCTTCGTTTGGCTTTTCACGAACGCAACGGGCGGCATCGAACTCGATAGGGACATCCGTCTTGATCGTCGCCAAGAATTTGGAGAAACGGATTTGCTCGGCGTTCTCCTCTACCTTCTTCTTTTGCGCGCCTTTCAACTTATCAGTGTTCGCTAACAGGTTCTCGATACTTCCGAATTCGGTCAGTAGTTTTTGAGCGGTCTTCTCGCCGACACCCGGACAGCCGGGGATATTATCGGAAGCGTCGCCCATCAGTCCCAGCAAGTCGATCACTTGCTCCGTACTCGTGAGGCCGTACTTGTTTAAGACCTCGGGCACGCCCATGATCTCGTAATCGCCTCCGAATTTCGGACGATACATAAATATATGTTCGGACACCAATTGGCCGTAATCTTTATCCGGCGTCATCATGTACACCTCGAAGCCTTCCTTCTCCGCCTGTTTGGACACGGTGCCGATCACATCGTCCGCCTCGTAGCGGGGTACTTCCAGAATCGGAATATTGTAAGCCTCTATGATTTCTTTAATGATAGGGACGGATTGACGGATCACTTCCGGCGTCTCTTCCCGTTGTGCCTTGTATTGCTCGAAGGCCTCATGGCGGAAAGTCGGTCCCTTCGGGTCAAAGGCCACCGCTATATGAGTCGGGTTCTCACGTTTTAATACATCCTCCAGACTGTTGATAAAACCGAAAATGGCGGAGGTATTCACACCCTTGGAGTTGATACGCGGATTCTTGATGAAGGCGTAATAGGAGCGATAAATTAACGCATACGCATCTATAAGGAATAACTTCATTACTTTTAACACGTTTTAGTGGGACAAAATCTGGGTAAATGTACGAAAAAACTCGCTTACTCGATAGTTTTTGTTACTTTTGCGAATCTTTGCATGGAATTATGGATGAAAGAAGGAAAATAGAAGAACCGGTTTCCGCTGAATTTGAACGTTTCAATAAGGATTTCGAGGCATCTCTACGCAGCGAGACGACCCGGTTACAATCGGCTATCGACGTTATACTGAATTCTACCGGGAAGCATGTGCGTCCGTTATTGGTGCTCCTTACCGCCAAGGTCTGTGGACAGGTTACGGATAACACGATCAATTCCGCTGTTTTGCTGGAGCTTTTGCATACCGCTACATTGATTCACGATGACGTGATCGATGAGACGAAGCAACGTCGTGGCGTTCCCTCATTGAACGCTATCTTCGATAACCGTATTTCCGTGTTGGTAGGTGATTATGTGCTTTCTACCGCTTTGATCCGTTCCATACAAACCGGCGATTTGCGGATTGTCGGGATTATCTCTAATTTAGGCAGAGACTTGTCCGAAGGTGAGATCAAGCAATTGGAGACCGCCGAGGAGAGTATCTTAGACGAGAATTGTTATCTGCAAGTTATCAAGAAGAAGACGGCTACCTTGCTTTCCGCTTGCACGGAGATTGGGGCCATTTCATCGGGCGCCTCTGCGGAGGTGATCGCTCTTTGCCGTGAGTTTGGCGAGTATCTGGGGTATTGCTTCCAGATCAAGGATGATATCTTTGATTATTTCAAGGAGGCGAATATCGGTAAGCCGACGGGAAATGACATTCGTGAGGGTAAGGTTACGCTTCCATTATTATATGCCTTGCGGCAGGGTAGGGAAGAGGAGGCCGCCCGTTATTTGGATATGATTTTACGGAAGGATTTCGCGGCGGAGAATGTCGATTCCTTGATCGAGTTCGCCAAGGCGAATGGTGGAATCGAATATGCCGAGGCCCGCATGAAGGAATATCATGATAAGGCGGTCGATGTTCTTTTGAGGCTTCCGGAATCCGAGGCTCGGATATCCTTGATCCAGTTGGCGGATTATATTATGACTCGCTCCAAATAGAAATTCCTTTATCTATTAGTTGTAGAGAGATTGACATGATACAGATTTACTTCACACGTAATTAACAATTAAAAGAACGTGTGTAACATGTCAAACAAGTTAAGAGAACGTAAAAATTACAGCATGGAGTTCAAGCTCCGTATGCTGAAGGAG
>NZ_JAMOKU010000076.1:0-16652 GCF_023656845.1 Parabacteroides sp. Y3-G-102
ACGTAGTTTCATCAGAACTAAAGTATATGAACTGCGAATAAGCAGAATGGAGATAAGTTGGTATGGCGGGGATATATAATATATATGTGATATGAAAATGGATGGAAATTTGCTTATAGATCTGAAGAATGGAGATGAAAAGGCTTTTGAAACTCTATTTTGGGAATATAATCAGCATGTATATCATTTTGTTTATTCGTTGCTATATGATAAATCTATGGCGGTGGATTTGACCCAAAACGTTTTTCTTAAAATCTGGGAGAAGCATGAGACTATAGATCCGGAACAAAACTTTGATGCCTATCTATTCACCATAGCCCGTAACTTGGTTTATAAAGAGACAGAAAACCGGTTACTCTCTGAAAAACTGACGGAAAGCCTACAACGACAGCTATCAGATGTCGATTCGCTTATGGAAGAACGAATCGACGCAGAGTCTTTACGGGAATATATTAATAGCTTGATAGAAGAATTACCGCCATCACGTCGGGAGATATTCCGTTTGAGCCGTCATGAACATTTATCATATAGAGAAATAGCGGAACGCCTCTCTATCTCAGAAAAGACTGTGGAGACACAGTTGAGTAGGGCTTTGCGTTTTTTGCGAGATCGACTTTCTTCTGATGGCTTTCTTTGCCTTATAACACTCTTTTTATAGTTAATAAGCATTAAATATCTTGTGGTTTGTAGGGGTAGATAGTTTTTATCGGATATACGTATTATATTATATGATGAACAAACGTATATACATTTACATAAAATGAAACCTTTAGATCTAATCATATTACTATTAACAATTTTCCTATCAGCTTGTCAAGATAAGCAAAAGGAAATAATAACATTGTTGGTTAAAGAATGGCAGGGTAAGCAGATTCTATTTCCGGAAAATATGGTCTTTACCAGATTTGCATCTGATACAACTAATTTCGTAATCCCGACTTCGGATTACAAAGTCTTGGTTTTTGTAGACTCAATTGGTTGTACGAGTTGTAAATTGCAATTATCCCGTTGGAAAGAATTTATCCGATATACAGATTCTATCAGTCAGAAGAATATCCCTTTCTTATTTTTTTTTCAGTTTGATGATCAGTGGGAGATACATTCTTTATTAATAAGAGAGAATTTTGACAAGCCGATTTGCTTGGATCGATCAGACAGTCTAAATCAGCTCAATCATTTTCCAAAAGATATTCGGTTTCAAGTATTTTTATTAGACAAGAATAATAAAGTGGTAGTGATAGGTAATCCTGTCCATAACCCGAACGTAAAAGAATTATATTTAGAAGAAATAGGTAGGAAACAACCTGTTGCACCAATTCAGACAACCGTAAAAGTGGAAAAGGAATCACTCTTACTAGAAACTATTCCTTTAGGGAAGAGTAAAGACACTTTGTTTACGCTTGTCAATACAGGAGACCAACCTTTAGTTATTATAGATGTAACTACCACTTGTGGATGTGCTCAAGCTTTGTTTGATAAACATCCAGTTCAGCCCGGTGAATCTCTTCATATTAAAGTGGAAGTGACACCTGAAAATAAGGGACTCTTTGATGAGACAATCACAGTAAAATGTAATACAAATCAATTAATTAAACTCAATGTACGGGGAAATACGATTTGATAAAGTCAAATTATAAAAGGGAAACTTGCCTGATATATTAGAAGCTATCACAGCAAGTTATTCGCTCCAAAATATTATCAGAAAGGAGGTGATGTGAAAGTCTAAAATTTATTTAAATGTAAAAAAAGATACAGAGGATATCTTATTCTAACTAAAGAGGATTAGGCAAAATATAAAGATCTTATAAATAATTATATTATGAGCGTTATGAAGAAATTAAGAATTATTCTTATTGTTATTGTTTTCTGTTTGGTGATGATTAATATTCTAAAAAATAATATTGATCCTTCTTTGTCTGGATTAGCGTTAAGCAATATAGAAGCTCTTGCGGGTGAAGAATGTACTACTCATTGGAGTTGCTGGTTGAACTTAGATACAAGAGCTTGTTGTAATAGTGGGTCTATCGGTTGTGCTCCATGTGATTAATTTTATGGTTCTATAACGTTTTTGTAGTGAAATATGTAATAAAATAACTTTGTTTTTATCTATATAATTCGTTGTAGAACCTAATTATTACGATTGAAACTTATCTCAAATACTTATAAAATGAAAAGATATTATTTGCTAATAATATTATCAAGCTTAATTGCTCTTTTGTCTTGTGAAAAAATAAATTATATGTATTACTTGGAAAAGGATAGTAATATGACATTTGATTTGAATTATGATGTAGAACCATATATTAAAGCTCTATTTCCTTATACAGATAAAGATGGACATCAATATATTAGTTTTCAAAATGGTTTCAAAAATCAGATTGTTTTTTATGATATACAGACAAAAGAAATGGCCTTCAAAATAGATCTTGATATAGAGGGAGATAATGGAGTTGGTTTTTTCTTAGGGTATTATATTGACAGTCTAGATAGTATTTATCTGACGAGTTTACAGCTCCCGGAAATATATAGTGTAAATAAAGAGGGGAAAATAAATAAAAAAATTTATTATGGAAAATCAAAAGATGGAAATGTTTTAAACGCATGTAACTCTTTGTCGTTTAGTTATCACCCTATACTTAAATTTAATAATAATCTTTTTGTATTGTCGGAGTGTAATCGATGGAAATATCCCAACCCTGTATCTGCAATGATTGATCTAAATACAGGGAATGTACAAGAACTTCCATTTGAATATCCCCGATTTAGTGGTGCAGATAATAAAAAAAAGAATGCTGGTGTAGAATTGTATTTTAGTAGATGTTTTAATGGTGATAAATTTATCTATTCTTTTTTCTATGAAGAAGATATATTTATAACTTCTATAGATCACAATATTGTTGAAAGAGTGAATGTAAAAAGTAATTATATTGATAGGCTTGTGATGCCGAATGATTATAATGGAACATTAAAATCTATGTGTGAAAATCCAAATTATGGTAACTTATTATATGATAAATACCGTGATGTGTATTATAGAGTTTGCTATTTGAAAACAGAGATAGATAATAGAGAAAACTATATGGAATTGTGGGATTTTGGAAGAAAGATATTTTCTATTATAATTCTAGATAAAAACTTTAATATAATAGGTGAGACTGTTTTTCCTGAATATACATATAATCCAAATCTGATGTATATTGATGAAAAAGGATTGTATATTTCTGAAAATCATTATAAAAATCCAAATTATGATGATGATAAACTGATATTTAGACTATTTAGGCTATGTAAAAGCAAAGAGAAGTATAATGATTCAGCTGTTTGAAAAGAATAATATGAAGAAATATATATTAATTATAATTTTTATTTTTATACACTTTGCCTCTTGTCAACAGAACGAAATAGATCCCAAAGAGTACTTTCTACAAGTCGTTAATATAAAAGCAAATCAACTCAATGCGGATACTTATAAGTTAAGTTCGTTTGGGAGGATGATGCTATTTGAGAGTGAGAAATGTCTAATCAAAGAGAATTATTTAGGTGATTCTCTTTTGGATAAAATATATTATACAAAAGACAGTATTCTATCTTTTTCCCAAACAGGAGAAGGCCCAGATGAAAACATCATGCCTCGTTTGATGCAAAAGAAAGATAAATCAAATGTGATTATATTGGATATACAAAAGAAACAAATTATAACCAAAAGTTTATCTAAAAGTATTTCTTCTATTGTGAATTTGGAATATATGTTTCTCTCTGCTATTCAAACAAAGCATGGGTATGTCGTTTCTGGACTCCTTGATAAAGAGGAAACAAATACTAAGAGATATGCTTTGTTTGATTGTGCAGGTAAATATGTGAAGTCTTTTGGCGATTTTCCAAATGATGGGAACGATAGTGGAGGTAAAAGTAAAACATTTGCCTATCAAGGCTATATGGTTTATAATTCAGTATTAGATAGATTGGCTACGGTTGCGGCCTCTGGCGCTATCTTTGAACTATATCAGATAGATACGATTCCAATGCTCATAAAACGTTATCACGATATTTATCCTATATACATTGATGATAGTAGATCTGGCAGGAACGGCATAAAGCATGGCAAAGAGAATGTAATCGGTTATACGGATATATATGCGACTGATCGTTATATTTATACTTTATATTCAGGGAAAAAGTTGAATCAGCATACTAATACAAGAATGTTAGATACTATGTTAAGTAATGACATTTTAGTATATGATTGGAGTGGAAAATGTATTTGTCGATTAGTTACTGATATAAAACTATTCAATATTTGTGTGACAAACGATGATAAAGAACTAATAGCCTTGGGCTGGGATGATGATTATCATCTGTATTCTTTTGATCTATCAAAGGTTACATTTACATGGTAGTAAAAAAGCATTTTAGCTATGATAGTAAGATACTTTTTTTTCTTTATTATTTTAACTTTTTATGCTTGTTCTTCGAATGAAAATGTTCTATTGGAATTAGCGTTGGATAACTCCGGAGAAAATAGATCGGAGTTAGAAGCTGTTCTAGATCATTATAAGGATAATCAGAAGAAACAGGAAGCTGCCCGCTTTCTAATAAGTAATATGATAGGGAAGCAAGTATTAGATAGTAACTCGGTGAAAGGAAACCATGTGTATTTCGATGCTTTCGCTAATTATAGAGAGACATACGGTTCCTTTTTATATGATATCCAATACGCTATATATGATAGTATAAACAAATTGTATTCTTATACAAAAGTAAATCCTCGCTTTTTATCTGATTTGAAAGAATTGTCTTCTGATTATCTTATACATCATATAGATCAGTGTTTTCAAAATAAAGAGCGATATCCTTGGTGTAAGAATATGGACTGGGATATTTTCTTTGATTATGTACTCCCTTACACTACAGATAATTGTCATTGGGAACATGCTGGGAGTTATTTTGATCGAAAATATGCTTCACTACGAGATTCTATGTATATGTGTTCGTATGAAGAAATTGGTAAAGCTATATCGGATGAGGTAGAGCAGGGCTTTCTCAATGAATGGATAATCTTTACCGGTAAATATCAAGGATTGCGCCCTATGACTTTCCAAAATATAGTAGCCACTCAAATGGGAACTTGTTTAGAAAAGTCTACATATAAAATTGCTGCATTGAGGGCGAATGGTATACCTGCTGCATTAAATATGGTTCCCTGTTGGGGAAATTCACAATATCCTCATTCATGGGTCGAGATTATAGGGAGTAAGCAATTCGGCATGATATATGATAATACACAAAGACCTTTCCTTACTAAGGATGACATTAAGATAGACGGGATGTTTTGGAGAGATGTCTATCAATCTAAAATTGATATGTTTCCGTCGACTATTACTATTCAATATTGTAGGACTGCTCCTAAAGTCTATAGGTATAACTATCGGATACAACCCCACTCGCTCGCTATCTTGTCTAAAGAAGAAATACCTCCTTTATTCAAAAATCCGGGGATTCAAGATATCACGGACCAGTATGTCGTATGCGAAGATATAGAGGTACCACTTTGGAATGAGAAACATCCCAAAGAATATGTCTATTTATGTTGCTATGATATTATTGGTTGGAATCCAGTGTGTTGGGGGCGACCGGAAGGTTCCAAGGTACGTTTTCCTAAAATGGGGGTTAACATGCTCTATCTTCCCGCTTATTATAATGATGGAGAGATACGACCTGCTGGAGATGCGTTTATTCTGACTCGTGAAGGTAAATTACGTAAGTTATTACCAGATTTTGAAAAAGCGGAAAGTTCTGCTACATTCTATTCAAAAGTTCCATATAGAATGAATACGGCGCTTCAAGCCGCAGGAACGATAGGAACCCGCTTTTATGTTTGTAACAAGAAAGATCTTTCGGATCGTTCTTTGATATATTCTATTGAAAATCCTCCCTTTTATGTGGATAGTTTCCGTATATCTGTTTCCCAAAAATATCGTTATTTGATCTGTGATTTTCAAGAAACACAGCCATTGGGCTATTTTTACGCTATAGCGGAAATAAAAGTATTTGGAGGCGATGGCCAGCAGTTTTCCGGAGAGTGGGGTGGAAATGAAGGGACTAAAGGACATGGTCTCGATTTGGTGACAGATCAGGACCGAGTGTCTTATTATCAACCAGATCAATTTCAAAAAGATCAATTTGTTGTTCTAGATCTAGGCGAACCTAAACAGATAGCGAAGGTGGAATTTTATCCGAGGAATGATGATAATAAGATCGTAACGGGAGAATTATATGAACTCTTCTATTGGGACAAAAAGTGGATATCATTAGGTAAACAGTATGCCGAAGACAATAAATTAATTTATCAAAATATTCCACGGGAATCTATTTTTCGTATTCATAACCATACACGAGGAAAAGAACATCGCCCGTTTACTTATGAAGGCGGAAAACAAGTGTGGTATTAATTTGTGTTAAATCAAGGCTTTCTTGATTTTTCCGTGTAAGGGTAAAGTTCTTTTTCGGGATATACTTATTACACGATGAGAAAAATGCATACACATATCGAATTATTGGATCGCTTCATGAGTGGTAAGACTTCACCGGAAGAAGAGCGAACTCTTTTGGCGTGGTTTAGAGATCCCGATCATAAGGAAGAGATCATGGCTTTTTATAAGTCTAGATGGGAAGAATCTTCCGGGAAAAAGCTTCCTCCTAAGCTACAAGGACAGATGTTTTGTGAGATTAAAAAGCGGATGAGACAAGAGAAAAAAACTCTGGAGATAAAGAAGAAACCGCATACCTTATGGAAGTGGCTTTCTTATGCGGCGGTGGCTTTAATATGTATAGGCCTTGGAATTGGCTCCCATTGGTATAATATGAGACAGGTCCCACCACCTGATCCATTGGATTATGTGGTGTTGGCAGATAATGGGCAACGTGCTAGCGTGGTTCTTCCTGATGGGACGAAAGTATGGTTAAATTCGCATACTAAACTTAATTATAAGAGTGATTATGGCGTGAAAGAAAGATCAGTTTCTTTATCTGGTGAGGCTTATTTTGAAGTTTCGAAAGATACATTGCGCCGTTTCTTGGTAAATGCGGGGGATATGGAAGTCGAGGCGCTAGGCACAGCTTTTAATGTGAAGGCGTATGAGGAAGATGACGAGGTGGTTACGACCTTGTTTGAAGGCAGTGTACGAACAGCGGTTGGAAAAGAGTTTGTGATTCTGTCTCCGGATGAGAGTGCGGTTTTTAATAAGTCTAGTCATATATTATCTGTTAATCACCCGACAAATGCTTCTTATGCCCGTCTTTGGCGTACGAATGAACTGGCCTTCTCTGGCGAGTCGTTGGAGGAGATCGTGGTATTGTTGAATCGAATGTATAATGTTGAAGTTTGTTTTTTGTCCAATAAGATTAAAGGCTACAGTTTCTCGGGGGTGATCCGGAATAATAGTCTGGATAATGTATTTGAAATAATAAGCCTTACGGCTCCGATTACGTATGTGTCGGTAGGTGATACTATTTATTTAAATGAGAAATAGAAAGTTGAGTGTTAACCTAATAAAGAAGAAGCCTATGAGATGAGCTAGATGATTGTAGTAAAAAAAGAAGAAAGGCAAGGCCCTTCTTCCTCTTAAGCAAAATCACTTGTATATAATATCTTCAAGGAAATAACTAGCCGGTTATAAATAAGATAGAATATGTAAATGATTTGCTTGTAAAGTTACCTGTTTAAAATCTATGTATTATTAAAAAATTTTTAAAAATGAGTAATTTCAAGCACTCTTTTTTCCGGACACTTTTGTATGCCCAATTATTGTCGGGCTTTTCCGGAGTTGCGATTGCCGCCCAGATATCGTTGTCGGTAAAGGATAGACCGATGCGGGAGGTTATTAAAGAATTAGAGGAAACGACTGAATATCGTTTTTTCTATAATGATGGGATCAAAGGTCTGAATTCTCCGATCTCTGTTGACGTGGAAGATGCGGATATTAATGCTGTAATGGATGCGATAGCAAAGCAAGCGAATGTGGCTTATGTATTGAAATCGGGTCATCAGATCGTTTTATCATCGGTAAAAACTGTTCAGCAACAAGGTAATAAGAAAGTTACCGGTACGATTACAGACCCGAAAGGGGAACCAATCATCGGGGCGAATGTGGTCGTGAAAGGATCTACCAATGGTACCATCACGGATATAGATGGTCATTTCTCTATTGAGGTAACTCCGAATGCGATACTTCAGGTTTCTTATATTGGTTATGTGGCTCAAGATGTTCCGGTAGGCAATAAAGATAATTTGGTTATATCTATTCATGAGGACACGCAGAAGCTGGATGAGGTAGTCGTGGTGGGTTATGGTTCCCAGAAAAAAGTGAATTTGACTGGTGCGGTAGAGCAAGTGACTAGTGATGTATTCGAGGGGCGTCCTACGGCTAACGCTACTCAGATGTTAGAAGGAGTTGTCCCGAACTTGAATATTTCCTTGTCTGATGGTAAACCGGGGCGTACGGCGGATTTTAACGTACGTGGTGCCGGTTCTATCAATGGGGGTAGTGCTTTGGTGTTGATTGATGGTGTGGAAGGAGACCCTTCTATGTTAAATCCGAATGATATTGAGAGTATTTCCGTATTGAAGGATGCTGCCGCTTCCGCTATTTATGGCGCACGTGCTCCATTTGGCGTGGTTTTGATCACGACGAAGAACGCTACGGAAGGTAAGCCGAAGGTGACATGGTCTTCTAGCTATTCATTACAATCACCACAGAATGTGCCGGATGTAGTTTCCGATGGTTATATTTGGGCAAAGCATTTTTATGACGCTTATTTTAATTACAATCAAGCGAATCCTTCTGGTATCAACAAGACACAGCAATTTTCCGTGGCTTGGCTGGACGAGTATAAGCGCCGTCATGAGACGGGCGATTTCGGGACGGTGATCTCTGATGGCTCTATCGGTACAAAAGGCCGTTATGTATATTATCCGGAAGGAACCGACTATTATGATCTGATGTATAAGAAGAGTGTCTTTGCGCAGAATCAAAATCTTTCCATCTCGGGTTCCGACGGGAAGTTTGATTATTATTTGTCAGGACGTTTCTATAGTTACGATGGACTTTTCGATAGCGATGAGCAAACGGATAAGTTCAAGACCTATAATATGCGCTTCAAAGGAGGTTATCAGTTAACTCCTTGGTTGAAGATCAACAATAACTTTGAGTTTTCCCATAATAAATACTACAATCCGATTACCTATTCGGAAGGTTCTGGTGTGGTATGGAGAAATATCGCGGACGAGGGACACCCGTCATCGCCACTGTTCAACCCTGATGGTACGATGACTTATTCTGCCGTCTATACCGTAGGCGATTTGCTTTATGGACGTAGCGGTATTACGACAAAGAACTCCAACTTGAAGAATACTACGACATTCAATGCGAAGTTCTTGGGTGACCGTTTGCGTGTGAATGGTGATTTTACTTATCAACAGAAGACGCAAGAGAAGACTAAGAAACAGGTGCGTTCGCCATATGCGCGGTCGGCCGATGCGAATGGCGAAAGTAAGATCGAATATATCACGGGTACTTACTCCAACTTGGCGGAGACAACTGATCATACGAACTATCTAGCAACGAACCTTTTTGCGGAGTTTGAGGAAACCTTTGCCGAGAAACATTATTTTAAGGCTATGGCTGGATGGAATTACGAGAAATCTAGCTTCAAACGTATCTATGCTTATAATGATGACCTGTTGACGGATGACGTGGACAACATGAATCTGGTGATGGGTACTGATAACCGGAGCATTACCTCACAATGGAAGGCTTATCAGTTTGGTGGCGCTTTCTTCCGTTTGAATTATGCCTTTGACGATCGCTACCTATTGGAGGTAAACGGACGTTACGATGGTTCCTCCCGCTTCCCGAGTGATGAGCGTTGGGCTTTCTTCCCCTCGGCTTCCGTGGGTTGGCGAATCTCGCAAGAACCTTGGTGGAATGTTAAGTCCGAACATATCTCTAACGCTAAGGTCCGGTTTTCTTGGGGCTCTTTGGGCAATGCGGCCGGATTGAGTAATTATCAGTATATCCAGACATTGGGTATCAGCAAGTCTGATTATATTCTTGACGGTTTGCGGCAGAATTATATGTCATCTCCGGCGGCTCTTCCCGGCAACTTGACGTGGGAAACCGCCACGACGTATGATATCGGAGTGGATTTGGGATTCTTCGACAATCGTTTGACCGTGAGCGGAGATTATTATATCCGTAAAACAACCGACATGATCGTGAATGGCCCGACCGTACCGGATGTGTTCGGTGCTTCCTCGCCGAAAGGTAATTATGCGGATATGTCTACCTATGGTTATGAGTTGTCTTTGGAATGGAAAGATGGATTTGATTTAGCTGGTAAGCGGTTTAATTATAGTATCAAGGGAACATTGGCGGATTACTATTCAGTGATCGACAAGTTTAATAACGCGAATATGTCATTGAGCGAGTACGCAAATCAGTCGCTCGACAAGAATTATTACGAGGGAATGCGTATCGGTGAGATTTGGGGGTTTGTATCCAATGGCTTGTGGCAGGATCAAGCTGGCATCGATGCGGCTGAGGCCGCTGCGAAAGCTGCGGGGCAATCCTATTATAACCCACTTATGCAAACATCGAAAACCTATAAGTTGTATCCGGGCGATATTAAGTTCGAAGACTTGAATGGCAACGGCTATATTGACCGCGGACAGAATACGGTAGATGATCCGGGCGACCGTAAGATCATTGGTAACGAGGAGCCTCGTTATATTTATAGTTTTACGCTCTCTGCCGATTGGAACAATATCTGGGTAAGTGCTTTCTTCCAAGGGGTGGGTAAGCAAGATTGGTATCCGTCTAATGAAGCCTCTACGTTCTGGGGGCAGTACAATCGTCCGTATAACCAGATGCCCTCTTGGCATGTGGACAACTATTGGACTCCAGAGAATCCGGATGCTTTCTTGCCTCGTTACACGGGTTACTATGCGCCTTTCTATGGAGGTCATAAGAACGCCAACACGCGCTATTTGATGAATGCGGCCTATCTACGCTTGAAGAACATACAGGTTGGCTATAATTTGCCATCAGAATGGATTAAGAAGTTGCATTTGACAAATGTAGGAATTTATCTTTCCGGGGAAAATCTCTTTACATGGTCTCCGCTTTACAAGTATTCCAAGGATGTCAATGTATCGAATATCGGTGAATCGGATAAGGACTTGACTTCCAGCAACAGTGGTGATGGATATAATTACCCGATGATGAAGTCGTTCAGCATCGGCCTGAATGTTACATTTTAAAGAATAGGAGATTATACGAAATGAAAAAGAATATATTATTAAGCGGTCTGGTGGCACTTTTGGCTATATTTTCGGGGTGCGAGATGAATGAGGAACCAAAGTCGGAGGCTTCTGTGGATATGGTGTTTAGCTCCGAGAATGGTTTGAAGACGTATACGTACTCATTTTACAATGTCTTGCCTTCCCGAGGAAGCGCTTTCCGGCGTGATGCTACGGCAGATTATGGGGTGAAAAATTCCTTGGGTGGTATGGAGGTTGGCGCTTATACTACGAATAGCGCGACGAGTTGGTCATGGTCCGCTCTTCGTAATATAAATTTCTTTTTGGAGAATAACGTGAATGAGTCACTAAGCACGACTATCCGTGACAATTATAATGGTATCGCACGCTTGTTCCGTGCTCGCTTCTATTTTGATAAATTGGTACAATATGGCGAGGTACCTTGGATTGATAAGGTATTTAACGAGGCTGAAGACCCGGATCTTTATAACCCGCGTGATACACGTGATGTGATTATCGGGCATATCTTGGAGGATTTGGATTATGCGTATACGAATATATTGGAAGAGGATGTCACGCATAATTCAACGATCGTAAATAAATGGACAGCTGCCGCTTTCAAATCTCGTGTTTGCTTGTTTGAGGCTGCTTGGCGTAAATACCATGCCGCTGACCAATTGGATATCGCTCGTACGGGATGTACGGAATATTCGGCCAAAGATTTATATAAACTAGCGGCTGAGGCGGCTAAGGAAGTTATGGATAACGGACCGTACAAACTTTATACTTCAGGTGCTTATAGCGATGGCCGTGGAGCGTATCGCGAACTTTTCATTGCCGATAAGGCCGTTACCACGGAGGTAATGATGGCTATCGAGACTGACAAGGTGTTAGGACTGGGTGAGCAGAATTGGTGGTATAATTCCTCTACTTACGGACCACACTTATGCATGAGCCGTAAATTTATGCTGTCATACTTGAATGCGGATGGTACGCCTTATGTCGAGAAAAAAGCGGATGGAAGCTATAAGAATTTCGTGGAGGAGACAACAGGACGTGATACCCGCTTGAACCAGACGATCCGGGGAGCGGATTATACCCGTAAGAATGCTTCTGGTGTTTATGAGCCGACGGCAGCTAATTTCACGGGACATACATTGACGGGATATCAGTTTACGAAGTTTGCCATGGATGACGTGGCTTACGATGATGCGGCTACGAATGATAATGACATTCCTATCATGCGCTATGCTGAGGTTTTGTTGAACTATGCTGAGGCTAAGGCTGAATTAGGCGAACTGACTGATGCGGATTGGGCGGCTACGATAGGTGCGCTTCGTTCTCGTGCGGGAATTACGGGAGGCACACCACAGACAGGTACATTGACAACCCGTCCGTCATCTGCGGAACCTTATATCGCTTCTTATTACCCGACGATCTCTGATCCTTCCTTGTTGGAGATCCGTCGCGAACGTGGTATTGAACTTTGTCTGGAAGGCTTGCGCCTAAATGATTTGAAACGTTGGAATTGTTGCGATCTTTGGGTGAACGATCCTTGGGAAGGTATCTTTATCCCGTCACTTAACCAACCGCTGGATGTGAATGGCGATGGTAATTATGACGCCTATTTCTATGATACGGACAAAATCGCTGATGAGAAATATGCTGCGATTGGTGTCTATGTAGGTACAAATAAGAGTAATGTGCTAAACGTGAAGCCGGTTCAAGGTGGTTATTTGATGGAGTATAATTATGCTGGACGGAGCTGGCCGACTCGTCAGTACTTGTATCCGATACCGGAGGTTGTAATCCAGTTCAATACGAATCTAAGCCAGAATCCGGGTTGGTAATCAAGGGGGTATCATGAGAAACTTAATTATAGTGTTTATCTCTTTATTTACTTTCTGCATAGGGATATCCGGACAACAGAAGTGTAAACTGAACGTGGGTAGTTTTAATCTGCGGTATGATAATGAGGGGGATAAGGATGATTCATGGGCACACCGCAAAGACATGGCGGTATCTTTGGTTCATTTCCATGACTTTGATGTCTTTGGAATCCAGGAAGGACTGATTCACCAAGTGAAGGATTTGGTGAAAGATGGTACGTATACGTTTGTTGGTGTAGGTCGGGATGACGGAAAAGAGGCAGGGGAACATGCCGCGGTCTTATTTAAGAAAGATCGGTTTAAATTATTGGACTCGGGAAATTACTGGTTGTCGGAGACACAGGATAAGCCTTCTTTTGGCTGGGATGCGCAATGCCGGAGGGTTTGTTCTTGGGCGAAGTTGAAGGATAAGGTTTCGGGAAAGGAATTTTATTTCTTTAGTGTGCATTTCGATCATATCGGTAAAGTGGCCCGTCATGAGTCTGCTTTGATTATGTTGGCTAATATTAAAAAGATAGCGGGGGATTCCCCTGCTATCTGTGTAGGTGATTTCAATGGTACGCCGGATTCTGAGCCTATACAAATATTGAAATCCGATGGTTTACTGTTGGATTCACGGGAAATCTCAAAAACACCACCCTATGGAACGGTAGGAACGACAAATCAATTTAATTTGAATGCTCCGATGAAGAATCGAATTGACTACATTTTCGTTACCAAGAATATTCACGTGAATAAATATGGTACGTTGAATGAGTTCCAATACGGTCATTACCCTTCAGACCATTTCCCGATTATGATTGAGGCTGAATTTTGAGTTTAAGGATTAGGATGTTAAAAATAATTATAAAGGTATGAAGAAGCTAATTTATTCTTTCTTATTTCTCCTTTGCTCCGTGTTTGCGTTGCAGGCGGAGTCTATGGTAGTTGCCACTTATAATTTGCGTAACGCGAATGCGGGTGACTCGACGAATGGTAATGGCTGGGGGCAACGGTATCCGTATATCGCCCAGTTGATTCAGTTTCACGGTTTTGATATTTTCGGAACTCAAGAAGGCAAGTACCAGCAATTGCAAGACCTTAAAAATGCGATGCCCGGTTATGATTATATCGGGGTAGGGCGTGATGATGGTAAACAAGCCGGGGAACACTCTGCCATATTTTATCGTAAGGAGAAGTTTGAGGTACTGGATCATGGGGACTTTTGGTTGTCTACGATAACCGATCGCCCCAATAAGGGATGGGATGCCGTTCTTCCCCGTATTTGCACATGGGGTAAATTTCGGGATAAACAAACCGGCTTTACTTTCTTGTTCTTTAACTTACATATGGATCATATTGGCGTACAGGCCCGTGCGGAAAGCGCGAAACTTATCCTTAAGAAGTTGAAAGAATTTCCGGAGAAGCTACCGGCGATTCTGACAGGTGATTTTAATGTGGATCAACATAATGAATCCTACTTATTACTGGACAATTCCGGTATTATGCGGGATTCTTATCAGATAGCGGATTTCCGGTATGTACCCAACGGCACGTTTAATGCCTTCCATGCGGATCGCAAAACAGACAGTCGTATCGATCATTTATTCCTTACGAAAGAGTTTGATGTGAAAAAGTACGGAGTCTTGACGGATACGTATCGTTCGGAAGCAAAAGAAAGCGCTCAAAAGGAACAGGATGCGAACTTCCCTAAAGAAGTTTCCATGCAGAAGTATGTCGCTCGTACGCCATCTGATCATTTTCCTGTAATGGTTGTGGTAGAAGTAGAATAGAAAAACTTTAAGAAAAATAGAGGCGATCGCTAGAGGTCGCCTCCTATTCTGTAGAAATATTATAGAGGTTCTATTTACTCATTCTTTTTATAATAATTACCCATAAAAGAATTAATTGTATCAGAATAACAATTACCTGTTTCTTTGGATGTATGGGGTCTTGTTGGATCGATTCCTCCCTTAAACTGATCGAAATAAGTATATCTTATTTTCGTATAATCCGTAAATGCTTGTTCGGGAGAGGTATTAAAATGTCCATGCATAAAAAATTCCCAAGTATCGTCTACACCCGCATAATTCTTTTTGGCAAACCCTTCTATCGTTATATAATCCGAATTGTCTTGGGAGATAATGGTAGCGTAATGATGAGCGGTACTATCTTTCACTGTAAAATTCAACATGCTAGATTTACTTTGACTTTCGTATCGGCCAAACAGAGAGGCAACCATATCGCACCCTCTGGGCATTTTAACCTCTTCAGAGTGGGTTTGTTCGTAAAGAAATGCCTCTCTGGTACATAGACCTAAGGTATCAATTGAGATACGACTCTTTATTTGTCGTAATTTCGATATAAGGGAATCTATATTATTTACAATCGGACCATACATCTCGTGGACATCATCCCTTTCACTATTATTATCAAAGACGGTAGGTATATAGGAAGAGGGCGACAAGGCTACTTCCAGATCAGACTTCAATGTGGTTAAATTTTCGATCAAGGTATCATAACTTCCAGTTACAGGCTTTTTACCTCTTTCTGGGTAGAGCCAAGAGGAAAGTTTAATGTGAATTTCTTTATACATTTCATAGACAGAAGTAAATTGACTCTGTTCGACCGGCCATTTAAATTGCAACTGAACAAAGAACTTCCTTAAATTCTCACTGCTTTTTCTTATCTCGTTCACCTCTTGATAGAGCGAATTAAATTCTTCATTATATCCACCTGTAACATCATTAAGATTTGAAAAACTTGAAATTAACTTTTTACTCGAAAAATCATGTTCCTTTTTCCATTTCGGTTCTACCCGGATATACTCTTTTGTACGGTATGTTGAATTGAGTCTTGTAAATTGTCTTTTTTCCTTTGGCACAAACTCAATCATAGCACCTTCCTTTTGCATAATAGTATTAAAATCTAATACATACAATTCGTGATTTGGATATTCCAAGCCGCAAATAGCTTGGCCAGAATTGGAAATATTATAAATTTTCCCACCTTCCGTGAAGGTAGCATATCGTTGAATGGGTACAAAATTATTGACTGATGGTATTTTTAGCTCGTCTTTTATTTTAGTTCCTGGACTGTTATTATTTATTTGACATTGAATAGCCTTCCTCTCAAGCAACTTATCATGAGAAGACTGTAATATTTCACACAAAGATGCTTGCTTGGAATTACCAACATGACCAACAAGGGTATGCGGTGTTCTCTGTTTTCTTTCAGCATATGTTTTCATGACAACTTAGATTTTAAACTATTCGTAGATAAAATCGGAGATTGCGTTCTGTTTTTTCCAAAAATAATAATTTTGCAGGAAAATAAATATTAAAATAACCAATCGAATAATAATTTTTCTACATTTGCGTTACAGGAGATTTGAGGAAAGACACGATTGATCCCTTGTAAAATATATTTCTGAGATCTATTACAACTGAGTCTCGGCAAGACTATGG
>NZ_JAMOKU010000077.1:0-13987 GCF_023656845.1 Parabacteroides sp. Y3-G-102
ACTTGCATGTGTTAAGCCTGTCGCTAGCGTTCATCCTGAGCCAGGATCAAACTCTTCGTTGTTTAAATTGTTTTATTATCCTCGCTCCGGAATCCGTTATTGTAGTCCAAAGTCATACTTCTTGACGGTATCAATCCGGAAAATTTCTTTTCCTAATACTTGTACTACTTGTTGAATTATGTAAATCTATCAAAGAACTCTTTTGTCGCTTTCGTTTTGCGAACGTGGATGCAAAGATAAGTGTTTTTCTTTTAAACTTCCAAATTATTTCAGAACTTTTTTCAAGAAAAATTTGTTTCATTATTTCGGTATCGCCGTTCTCTCTCGAATGCGGGTGCAAAAGTAACGCTATAAAACATAACCTCCAAACATTTTCGGCATTATTTTTCAAGTTTTTTCTCATGGCTCAACAATCCTTACTTTTAATGTACGCACACGATAAAGGCACATATATTTATCTGTACTGATGTTGACAATATCTGGATGGGCATGGAAATAGGTTTCAAGTTTCAAGGTTTCACGAACCCCTTTTCCTCACACACGCACAAGTACATATAATACAGTTCCTCATGATCGCTCCGTCCGCCTCGGGTAAAAACATCATGTCGTGGCTACGCAAGTTCTTCGAGGCTATCCATCCCGCATAACAAACATAAAGGGATTTATTTGAAACCTATATAATGTACGCATCGTGTGTGTGAAGAAAAAGGTTTCATGAAACCTTGAAACTTGAAACCTGCCTATAGTCATTTTTTAATTCGATACACGCATAAGCAAAGAAGAGCCATACGATAGACTTAATTCCTTCGAGCCAATGACTTAAATCAAAGAGCGCAAAGAGCTAAGTCATCAAGCGCAAAGACTCAACTTCTCATCCCCCAAGTTCCAAGTCCTTTATGCACCTTAATCCACAACTAATTAAAAAATCTGATAACAGAACACGAATGTCCGCTCTCATCAGTCCGACACATTGAAGCGTATTCCCACGGGGTCATCATATTGTTTTTGCAGCTTATAAAGCTCGTCTCGCATGCGCTTCGTCACTGCCTCGTAACTGGGCTTACCGTAAAGGTTATTCATCTCGTGGGGATCTTCTTGGAGGTCGTAAAGCTCCCATACGTCGATGTCGTTGTAGAAATGGATCAATTTATAACGATCGTCACGTACGCCGTAATGACGCTTCACGGAATGCTCGGCGGGATACTCGTAGTAATGATAGTAAAGGGAGTTACGCCAGTTCTCCGGCCGCTCGCCTTTCAGCAAGGGAAGCAAGGACTCGCCTTGGATGTCGGCTGGGATGGGGGCTCCGGCCAGTTCCAAAAAAGTGGGGGCGTAATCAATATTCTGCACGAGCTGCGGGATATCACCCTTCTTGCCACCCGGCAGACGCATCAGCAACGGGGTGCGGAAGGATTCCTCATACATGAAGCGCTTGTCGAACCAGCCATGCTCGCCCATGTAGAAGCCTTGGTCGGAGGTGTAGACGATCAACGTGTTATCCAGCAAATCGTTCTTCTCCAGATAATCGAGCACGATACCGATGTTCCGATCCACGGAATGGATCACCCGAAGGTAATCGTGCATATAACGCTGGTATTTCCACTCAGCCAGCTCCTTACCCGTGCGTTTCTTCGCCTTGAAGTCTTGGATGATCGGATCGTAATAGGCGTCCCAAGCGGCTTTCTGGTCCGGATTCATGCGGTTATAAAGCTCACGGCCGTACTTCTCCAGATCGGCGTTGGAGGAATGGATCTCGTTCTCCTTATCGGCCATTTTCAAGTCGTATACGATATCCATATCCTTGATGATGCTCATCTCCTGCTCCGAGGCGGCGATGCGGCCGGCGTAATCGTCGTAGAAGTTCTCGGGCAGCGGGAAGGTCACATCATCGTAAAGACGCAGGTCGCAGGTATCGGGCATCCAAGTACGGTGCGGGGCCTTATGGTGCAGCAGGAGGCAGAAAGGCTTGCTCTTGTCTCGTTTATTGTCCAGCCAATCAAGAGCCAGATCGGTCGTGATGTTCGTGGCGTACCCTTCGATCTGACGCTTCTCGCCGTTATCGATGAAGATGGGGTTATAGTAATCGCCTTGGCCTACGAGGATGTTCCAGTAATCGAAACCGGTGGGATCGGAGGTGAGGTGCCATTTGCCGATCATGGCGGTTTGGTAGCCAGCTTTACGCAATAGCTTCGGGAAGGTCTGCTGCGAGCCGTCGAAGGTATGGGCGTTATCGATGAAGCCGTTCTTGTGGCTGTGCTTGCCGGTCAGCATGCAGGCACGGCTGGGGCCACTGATGGAGTTGGCTACGAAGCTATTGGTGAAACGTACGCCCTCATTTGCGATGCGGTCGATGTTGGGGGTTTGGATGTATCGCTTGTCGTAGGCGCTGATGGTTTGGAAGGAGTGATCGTCCGTCATGATGTAAAGGATATTCATGGGCTTGGCGGGCTGCCCGGACGTATTCTCTTTTTGGCTACAGGAGGTGGAGGCTATCGCCGCCAGACCTGTCAGAATGAATAGTTTATTTGTTTTCATGTATTCCGCTTAGATTTATGTTGTTTTGATTGATTTTGCCTAAATACACTCAGTTACAGACTTGTAGAGACAGGGCATGTCCCGTCTCTACAATTGGTGATATTAACCTTGGTGGTATTAGCCGAGGAGGTCTTTCAGCTTGCCTTCGGATTGCAGCTTCACGATCAACTCGCCAAACAGAGTATTCGTCCAAGCGAACCACGAGCGGGTGTAATCGGAAGGATTGTCCTTATGGAAAGACTCGTGCATGAAGCCCGTGCCTCCGTCCGTATCACGAAGCGTCTCTATGCAATACCGGATCTCCTTCTCGTCGTTGGAAGTCGTAGCACGCATGATCAAGCTCATCGGCCAGATATAGTTGAAACCGATATGCGGACCGCCGATGCCCTCGCCGGCCTTTCCCTTGAAGAAGTAAGGGTTGGAAGGGCTCAGCACCAAGCGACGGGTATTCTGGTAAACCGGGTCGTTCACGTCCACACAACCCAAGAACGGCAAAGCCAGCAAGCTCGGTACGTTAGCGTCGTCCATGAAAACACGGCTGCCGTAACCATCCACCTCGAAGGCGTATACCTTACCGAATTCCGGATGCTCCACGATAGCGTATTTCTTCACGGCCTCCTCTACCTCACCCGCCAACGCCTCGCAACGGCCGGCCAAGTCCGTGTTATTTCTTACGACACGAAGAATCTCAGCCACCTGGCGAAGCGAGGTGATAGCGAACAAGTTAGATGGTACCAAGAAGCCGAACAGCGTAGCGTCGTCGGAAGGACGGAAAGAAGAGACGATTAGGCCCACCGGGTTCACCGGGCTACCCCAACCATCGTTCAAGAGGGTATCACCTTGGCGGTCCGTCACACGGGAGAAACGGTACGGCCCGAGGCTATCCTTGCGCTGTTGCTCACGGAAGGTACGGTAAACGGCCTCCATTGCCTGCTCCCATTTGCTGTCGAATACGGAGGTATCGCCAATCTCTTTCCAATAATGATACGCCAAGCGGATCGGGTAGCAAAGCGAGTCGATCTCCCATTTACGCTCGTGAAGCTCTTTCTTCATCTCCGTGCGGTCGCTCTCCCACTCGCTCCCGGTAGGGCCTTCGTTGAAGCCGTTAGCGTAGGGATCGATCAGGATGCAGGCGGTCTGGCGATTGATAGCTCCGACCAGCATTTGCCGCAAGTCCTTATCCTTCTTCGCCAAGGTGACGAAGGGGTAAACCTGCGCCGAGGAGTCACGCAACCACATGGCGTGAATATCTCCGGTGATCACGAACGTATCCGGCTTGCCGTCTACCATCTTGAACTCACAGGTCGTGTCCAAGGTATTCGGGTAGCAGTTCTCGAACATCCAAGCCAGCTTCGGGTCCTTGATACGGGCCTTGGAAGCCTTCAGTTGCTCCTCTACCGCCTTGGAGGTAAACTTACGGGCCTCGGGAGCCGGGCGCTTGCTGGCGTAATCGCCGGTCACCTTAGAGGCGATCGTGCTAAAACTCTTTTTATTGTCGGGCGTACTCACGGCGGAGTATACCTTCTCGCCAACCAACAGGCCGGCCAAGGAAATAGATCCTGTTTTCAGGAAATTACGTCTTGTAGTCATTTATATAGTTTTTATGGTATTATATTCCAGTGGCAAAGTTAAGAAAAAAAATAAAGGCTCCCAATCCTTTTCGGACCGGAGCCTTCGCCAACTCAATAATTCCTTAAATTAGCCTAAATACGATTTTAGAAGCTTGCTACGAGTTCCTTGTCTTAATCTTCTGATTGCTTTTTCCTTGATCTGGCGGACACGCTCTCTAGTGAGGCCAAATTTGTCGCCAATCTCTTCCAATGTCATTTCCTGACAGCCAATACCGAAAAACATCTTGATTATCTCACATTCTCTTTCGGTCAGTGTAGCAAGCGCTCTATCAATTTCCTTAGCCAATGACTCGTTCATTAACGACCGGTCCGCAATAGGAGCGTCATCGTTCACAAGCACATCCAAAAGGCTGTTGTCTTCGCCTTCCACGAACGGGGCATCCACGGAAATATGACGTCCGGACACCTTCAAGGTATCGGAAATCTTATCCACCGGGATATCCAACTCATCAGCAAGTTCCTCTGGAGACGGTCTGCGCTCGTTTTCCTGCTCGAACTTGGAGAAGGCCTTGCTGATCTTGTTCAGCGAGCCTACTTGGTTCAACGGAAGACGCACGATTCTTGACTGCTCTGCCAAAGCTTGCAGAATAGATTGGCGAATCCACCATACAGCATAGGAAATAAACTTGAAACCTCTCGTCTCATCGAATTTCTCGGCAGCCTTGATCAAGCCTAAGTTACCCTCATTAATAAGGTCGGGCAAACTCAAACCTTGGTTCTGATATTGCTTAGCCACAGAAACGACGAAACGGAGATTCGCACGGGTCAATTTCTCTAACGCCCTACGGTCTCCTCTTTTGATAGCCTGTGCCAATTCCACTTCCTCTTCTACCGTGATAAGATCTTCTCGACCAATCTCTTGAAGATATTTATCCAGCGAAGCGCTTTCGCGGTTGGTAATGGACTTTGTGATCTTTAATTGTCTCATTCAATTTGTTTAATTGAGAATACGGGGTGCAAAGATAACCATTTTTGTTGAAAGAATTGGCTGGATGCACCCCACATCCAGCCAATTAAAAACCTTTAACAATCTTTTCACACCTATAAGACTACAGTCCTTGTTTATCTTATTCGGCAAGATCTATCGCATAGTACTTCGTACGTCCGTTCGGGTAGAAGCCTTTAATGAAGAGGCCTTGATCTTCCGTACGTCCTTGAAGTATGCTTTCCACAATCTTTTCCAAGTCTTCCGGAGCAGAGATCTTCTGGTTGTTTACAATCATGATAATGAAGCCTTTCTTTATACCGGCGTCTTTCAGTTTGCCGCTGGTCAGACCGGTGACCTCGATACCATAACTTACACCTAACTTACGTTTCTGCTCGTCGTTCAAAGCCTTGAACGCTGCGCCCATAACCTCTGCGCTGTCACCACCCTTCACGACCTTGGTGCTACCTTGCGCATTACGGAGTTCTACCGTGAATTTCTTCGTGCTACCGTTGCGGTTGATCGTCAACTCTACCTTGTCGCCCGGACGGTATTTGCTGATCTGCTCTTGCAAAGCGCTAGACGATTTGATCTTCACGCCGTTCACAGCTACAATCACGTCACCCTTCTCGATTCCGGCTTCCTTAGCGGAGCTGCGCTCGGCGAAACCACCTACGTAAGCGCCCTCGAATACTTTCACTTTCTCTTTCTCAGCGTCCGGCACGTATTGCGGGTCTTGTATCAATACGCCTAATACAGCACGCTGCACGGTTCCGAATTGCTTCAAGTCGTTAGCCACCTTTCCGGCGATGCTGATAGGCACGGCGAAAGAGTATCCGGCGAAGTTACCGGTCTCGGAGTAGATAGCGGTATTGATACCGACTAACTCGCCTTTCGTGTTCACTAGCGCCCCACCACTGTTACCCGGGTTCACGGCGGCGTCTGTCTGTATAAACGACTCGATCTTGCTACGATCCTTGCCACCGGCGCCGATGTTACCACGGCTCTTAGCGCTCACGATACCTGCCGTAACGGTAGAGGTCAAGTTAAACGGGTTACCTACCGCCAACACCCACTCACCTACTTTCAACTTCTCAGAATCACCAAAGGGGATCGTAGGTAAGTCGGTTGCCTCGATCTTGATCAAGGCGATATCTGTTGTCGGATCAGCCCCTATAATCTTTGCCGGGAATTTCCGGTTATCGTTCAAGGTAACCTCCAGCTCATCGGCTCCGTCGATCACGTGGTTGTTCGTGATGATATAACCATCCGTAGAGATAATGACACCCGAGCCGGCGCCCACACGAGGTTGCTGTTGCGGACGTTGGAACCCTCCACGGCCACCGAAGCCGAAGAAATACTCGAACGGGTCCATATACTGCTGACCGCCGTCCCCGTTAGAGGCTTGCGCGTTAGCCGTGGCCTTGATATGGACAACCCCGTGGATGGCGCTCTCGGCGGCCGTAGTGAAATCGATATTCTCGGCGGCCACGGTTCCATAATTCGTCAATCGGTACGGTTGCTTGAAGGTATTCTCAACTCCGGAGGCCAACTCCACCGGACGTTGATTCTTATTCATCAGGTAAGTACTCGTTCCGATCGCGGCACCAGAACTAATGGCTGCTATCAGAGCAACACCAAGCACATTCTTCCAGATATTTTTCATACTTTTCTTATTTAATTAAACACTTAAATTTAACAGTTTCTTTACGGCAAAGAAAACTCAAAAATTGTGCGGATATTCCATTTCCATCGTATTTTTTATCACTTTTAACGAGGCATCACAGGGGCTTAACCGCACTTAACAGTACTGTGTATTGCAAAGTACCTTTTTAACAATTAAACAGCAGACGAATTGACAGTTGACATGCGATAACTGACAGTCGGCAATCGATAAATGACAGTCGGTTACTGGCAATCTAGAATCCCTGTTCGTATAAAAAACACCCAGGAGACAGAATATGTTTACGGCTGAAAAAGAAAATGTTATCCTATCTCTCCTATGCGTCTCCAAAATAATTGTCAACCGCCGACCGCCAACTGTCAACTAAAATACCTATCTTTGTCCTATCGCAGTCTGCCGGTCTGTCGCTCACCTTCGGGTGTGAGGAAAGTCCGGGCAACACAGAGCACCATACTTCTTAACGGGAAGCTGTCCGTGAGGGTAGAGTAACGTAACAGAGAATAACCGCCGGACTCGTCCGGTAAGGGTGAAAAGGTGAGGTAAGAGCTCACCGGGTCCCGTAGCGATACGGGATGCCGTACGTCTTATGGGTTGTAAGGTCATGTATACCGGCGCATGTAGGATGGCTCGTCCGATGCCGGGGGGTAGACCGCTAAAGCTTACCGGCGACGGTAAGACAAGATAAATGGCAGGCGCCTCTTTCCAAAGAGGTACAGGACCCGGCTTATAGGCAGACTGCTTTTTTTATTTGCCAATTAAATCATGTGCCGATATGCCCAAAAACAAGCCACGGGAAGAAAAGAAACCTATTGGAGAACGGATCAGCGCATTATTAGCACGAACCATCCGTTTCGTTACCTACGACATTTGGCGGATTACCGAGAATGAAGTTAGTGGGCTGAAGGAGATTTATATCAATATCATCAAGACGGTCATACTCGCCGTGCGGGGTTTCCAGAGCGAGAACCTGCAAACCAAGGCGTCGGCGCTTACCTACAGTACCTTGTTATCTATCGTACCTTTGCTGGCCGTATTATTAGGTATAGCTAAGGGCTTCGGTTTCCAAGGGACGGTACGGCAGGAGTTGTTCGATTATTTCCCCGGGCACGAGATGGAGCTGAACAAGGCGTTCGAGTTCGTGGAGAGCTATCTGGCGCAGGCGCAGGGGGGAGTGATCATCGGGGTCGGTTTGATTTTGTTGTTTTATACGGTGATCAACTTGATCTCGTCCGTAGAGGATACGTTCAACGATATCTGGCAGATCCAGAAATCCCGGCCGTGGTACCGGAAGATATCCGATTATCTGGCCTTATTCCTCGTGCTGCCGGTGCTGATGACGGCATCCAGCGGTTTGTCCATCTTCATGTCTACCTTGCAGAACTCGTTCTTGGGGCAATACTTATTTTTTACGCCGCTCATGGAGTTGTTCTTGCATATAGCGCCCTATATTATCACGACATTGGCTTTCACGGGGCTGTACGTCTCCCTGCCGAATACGAAAGTGAGGTTCGTGAACGGGTTGGTGGCAGGCTTTATCGCTGGTTGCGCCTTCCAGTTGTTCCAATTTATTTATATCAGCGGGCAGATTTGGGTGAGCAAGTACAACGCTATTTACGGTAGTTTCGCCGCACTGCCTTTGTTGTTGCTCTGGTTGCAGCTTTCTTGGTTGATTTGCTTGTTTGGCGCAGAGCTGTCGTACGCCTCCCAGAACGTGAAGAAATTCAGCTTTGAGAGGGACAGCAAAAGTATCAGCCGCCGGTACAAGGATTTCCTGACCCTACTGATCGCCTCGCTGATCATCAAACGATTCGTGAAAGGCGAGAAACCCTATACGGCCGACGAGCTATCCGACGCTTACCGCATCCCTATCCGCATAACGACACAGATCTTATACCTGCTCACGGAGTTGAACATCATCATCGAGGTGAATTACGGGAATGACGACCGTGTGGCATACTACCAGCCGGCGATCGATGTCAATAAGATCACGGTCAGCTACCTGCTGACCCGCATGGACGAGTATGGTTCCGAGAACTTCAAGATTGACACGAGCAAGCTTTTCAGCAAGGAATGGAAAGCCCTGCTGAAGACACGTGAGGATATGATAAAGGCAAACGACAATATCCTGCTGAAAGACCTATAGGGAATTGAAAATTGAGAATTGAGAATTGAAAATTAATACAGGAAATAGGGATTTGACGAGTGGGGCGGTATGGAAGGTGATCCTGCGTTTCGCTTTCCCTTTGCTGATCGGCAATCTGCTGCAACAACTTTATAACGTGACCGACAGCGTCATTGTCGGGCAGTTTCTAGGGAAAGAGTCGTTGGCGGCGGTATCGGCTTCCTTCTTCATCTATTACTTTATTATCTCGCTGGTGATCGGTATCGGGAGCGGTACGTCGGTGGTGATCTCGCAGTTTTTCGGGGCGAAAAAGTTCGATAAGGTGCAAAAAGCCTTCTCATCTTTCTTTATCTTCATGTTGGTCGCAGGGGTATTGCTGTCCATAGCGGGGATTATTTTTGCCGAGCCGATGTTCAGGCTGACGAACACGCCAGAGGACGTGATCCCGCAGGCGGTCGCTTATTTCAGGATTTATGTAGGGGGTACGTTCTTGTTCGTCACTTTCAATAGCATTATCTCCATATTGCGGGGTGTCGGGGAGTCCGTGCGCCCCATGCTGTTTATCCTGCTTACCACGATCTTGAATATCGCCTTGGATTTACTCTTCATTGTCGTTTTCAAATGGGGGATCGAAGGGGCGGCACGGGCTACGGTGATCGCCCAAGGGATCGGCATGTGCGTGGCCCTAGGCTACGTGAACAACACCCATCCCCTGCTCTCTATCAAGAAACAGGATTTATTGTTCGATATGGGACTGTTCAAGGAAGGGCTCCGCATCGGGCTTCCCTCCAGCGTACAGCAATGTGCCATCTCGCTCGGATTGATTGCCTTGCTGGGGATCGTGAACAGTTTCGGCACGGATACGCTCACCGCTTACGGGGCAGCGGGAAAGATCGACACGATCATCATCCAAGCGGTATTGACCCTCTCTGGGGCGCTAGCTGCTTTCTGCGGGCAAAACATCGGAGCTGGGCACTTGGACCGGGTACGTGACGGGGTACGATTCGCCATGCTTGTCAACCTATTGCTGGGTCTAGCAACCTTCACGGCCATCTATTTATTCGGGGACAAGATGATGCTGGCTTTCACCAAGGACCCGGAGGTGATCCGGATTGGCAAGGAATATTTATTGATCATGGGAGGATTCTTTGTCGTGCACGGCGGCTTGAACGTCTTCAACGGGGCATTACGGGGAGCTGGCGATACCCTGTTCCCGATGGCAGTAAGCATCACTTGTCTTTGGCTGATACGCATTCCCCTCGCCTATTGGTTTAGCTCTATCTGGGGACGGAGCGGTATCTGGTGGGCCATCGGCGCCAGCCTTTGCATCGGGCTTACAATCACCTATATCTATTATAAATTGGGATTCTGGAAGAACAAAGGGCCTTTACGGAAGAAATAAGCATAGCTTATTATTCGTTTCCGTCGGGGTCGCATCGCCCGATCGCTTGATTGAATAGAGAAAAAGTCCTCAAGTCAATGACTTGAAGACTTTTTAGTTGCGGAGGCAAGACTCGAACTTACGACCTTTGGGTTATGAGCCCAACGAGCTACCACTGCTCCACTCCGCGATATAGTCGCTATCATTTCCTGATTGCGAGTGCAAAGGTATATATTACATTCCAAACTTCCAAACATTTTCAAGAAATATTTTCAATTTGTTTGCATACGCCCTTCGCTATCGGGCAGTGAAGCCTTGTTTAGCAGCAATTTGACACTAGAAATTCTCGATCGTATCAAAACCGAATGGTTCATATAAATGCAGACGGTTTCTCAACGATTGTATCTCCGCCTGCAAATTCCGCATCCGGTCCAGCATATGATGAATGGCCTCGATTCCCTCGATGTTAATAGACAAGTCGTAATACATACGTGTGTATTGTTCCAGATCACGGAGCTGGGAAGAGAAGAGATACCTCTCTCCATCCGTGATATTAATGTCTATCAAACCTCCCTCTTCCAGCAAAATGATGAACGAAGGGTCTATATGGCATTTCTGGCAGTATTCACTGACAATAACTAAATCTGTTTGCATAATACACCTGTTTTTAATTTAGACTTTGTATTTCCCGGAACAATTCCTTCTGTTTCTCTGTCAAGTTGGTCGGCACCTCGATCGAGTACGTGACGATCAAGTCACCAAACTGCCCCTCCTTCTTGTAAACAGGGAATCCCTTACCTTTCAACCGGACTTTCGTATTGTTTTGCGTGCCCGGTTTTACTTTCAGTTTCACCTTGCTATCCAAGGTATCGATAATCTGCTCGCCACCCAAGACCGCCGTATAGAGGTTCAAGGGGACAGTCAGGTACAGATCGTCTCCCACCCGTTTGAAACGGCTGTCGTCCGGGATAATGAACGTGATGTACAAATCACCGGCAGGGCCTCCATTCATGCCCGGCTCGCCTTGGCCTTTCAGCTTAATGGTTTGCCCGTTGGCTACGCCGGCGGGAACCGTGATACGCAGGTTCTTGCCGTTCACGGTGATCACCTGCTTATGTGTCTTGGCCGCATCCATCAAGGATAAGTGCAATTCGGCCGTGTAATCCTGTCCACGGAACCCATGATTAGAACGGCCACCGCCCCCCCGGCGGGAACCAAACATAGACTCAAAGAAATCCGAGAACTCTCCATCATCGCCGGAGGAAGACCAATACGTACCTCCACCGTTCGAGAAGCCGCCGCCAAAGCCGCCACCTTGCTGGCCGTACTGCTTCCGTTGAGCCTCGAACTCATCCGCATGTTTCCAATTCTCCCCGTACTGGTCGTATTTCTTACGCTTTTCCGGATCGCTAAGCACCTCGTTCGCCTCATTGATCTCCTGAAACTTACGATGGGCGTCGGGATCGTTCGGATTCAAGTCAGGGTGATATTGCCGAGCCAACTTCTTATAGGCTTTCTTGATATCATCCTGAGAAGCGTCCTTGTTCACCCCCAAAATCTTGTAATAATCGATATAGGCCATAATCTGATATGTTTAGTCTATTTTTCTCATAATAATTATATAACAATAAACATACCAAGGATAGTTTTGGTTAGTGAAAATTTACTTAAAACGTTTTTAATCGTACACGCACGGAATTAAGATTGTCTGTAGATAGAAAAGGCTCTAGCCGGGATCATCAGATGCCGCTAAAGCCTTTTATGGATAGGAAATTCTTCGAACCTTATTTAAACTGCATCATCTTGCTAATATACTTCCCGACAATATCGAACTCTAGGTTCACTACCGTACCTTTCTCGATCTGGCAAAAGTTCGTGTTATCGTGCGTATAAGGGATGATAGCGACTTGGAAACTGTTTTGCTGGGAGTTGCATACCGTCAGGCTGACACCGTTCACGCAAACGGAGCCTTTCTCCACGGTCATATACCCCTGCCGGGCCATCTCCTTATCAAAAGCGTACTCGAACGTATAGTACCAGCTGCCGTCCGCCTCCTTCACCTCCGCACAAACGGCGGTCTGGTCCACGTGCCCCTGTACGATATGCCCGTCCAGACGGCCGTTCATCAACATGCTACGCTCCAAGTTCACCTTATCGCCCACTTTCAGGTTCCCGAGGTTCGAACGTTCCAAGGTCTCCTTGATAGCGGTAACCGTATACGTATCTTCCGTCATGCTTACCACCGTAAGGCAAACGCCGTTGTGAGCCACGCTCTGATCTATTTTCAGCTCATTCACGAATGAGCACTTCATCGTCAGATGAAGGTTTCCTTTATCGGATTGGAGGGCTACTACCTGAGCCGCTTCTTCTACAATACCTGAGAACATAATCAAATTGTTTTTAGTTTGTACTCCCAAAACTGTTATTTATTCATGGGCAAAGATAACGCCTTTAAGGTAATAAGCCCGATAAAAAGGATGTTATTAAATGTTTTTATCACAGTAGAAACCGCACTTATTTATCGTCCAAGGAGATCAAATCGTATCGTTGGCTTCCCATACCCAACGCTTCCGCATCCTCAACGATATGAAAGCCTAAAAATGAAATTGGGGCTACTCACACGGCTCCGTATCTCGTATATCATTCTAAACCATCCCTAAACATTCCTTAAAGCCACTTGTTTCATAAATAGATTATCCTAATAATATAGATCTTATGAAATCAAAGAATTTAACACTGGCCTCTCTTTTCGCCGGCTTGCTCATGTTCATGAACCCTACGGGAAGCGAGGCGTGTACAAGGGCCGTTTACCTCGGGCCGGACAATATGGTCGTAACCGGACGTACCATGGATTGGAAAGAGGACCCGCAATCCAACCTTTACCTCTTCCCCCGGGGCGTGCAAAGAAGGGGGGCGATATCCGATAATACCATCCAATGGACCTCGAAATACGGAAGCGTGGTGACCGCCGGGTATGATATCGGTACGTGCGACGGCATGAACGAGAAGGGACTTGTAGCCAACCTATTGTTCCTCACCGAGTCATCTTATTTCCGACCGGACGATAACCGCCCGGTTATGGGGCTTAGCATCTGGACGCAGTATGTACTCGATAATTTCGCCACGGTAGATGAGGCGGTTGCCGAGTTAAGCAAGGAGGTCTTCCGCATCGACGATCCGGATCTCCCGAACGGGGCGAAATCGACCTTGCATCTCTCGATCTCGGACGCTTCAGGAAATAGCGCTATCTTCGAATACCTGAACGGGAACTTGGTTATCCACGAGGGACGGGAATGCCAAGTCATGACGAATTCCCCTACATACGATAAGCAACTAACCTTAAACGATTACTGGCAACAGATAGGCGGCTTGGTCATGTTGCCGGGTACGAACCGAGCTTCCGATCGTTTCGTGCGTGCCTCTTTCTATATCCACGCCATCCCGCAGACAAGTAATTTCCGGGAAGCGGTAGCCGGGGTATTCAGCGTAATGCGTAACGTATCGGTACCTCTGGGAATCACGACCCCGGATCAACCGAATATCTCCTCTACCCGCTGGCGTACGGTAGCCGACCAGAAGAATAAGGTATACCTTAATTCCGCAACACTATTATAAAATATTTTTTTTAAGTACCTGAGCAACAAAAAGTTGCTCAGGATTTTGCCATGTCAGAGGATTCACTTAACTTAGTGTTGCAAAAAAATAATCA
>NZ_JAMOKU010000078.1:0-13488 GCF_023656845.1 Parabacteroides sp. Y3-G-102
TATCTCTGATGGCAGAATCAACTGTGCCAATGCTAATAGTCCTTGATTGTTCATGGTACAAAGGTGCAAATTTTCTATAGAATTAAAGAATTTTCCCCCTGATTTATCGGGTGAGCCGAGAAACAGACGTTGCTTTTAGAAGGAGCATTGAGGAGATAAAACAAAATTAGGCGACCATCCTTATTTGGATAATCGCCTAATGCCTGATAGAGCGGTAGGCGAGGCTCGAACTCGTGACCCTCAGCTTGGGAAGCTGATGCTCTACCAACTGAGCTACTACCGCATTGCGAGTGCAAATGTATACAAATCTTTCTTTTTTTAGTAACTTTGGCGAGAAAATTTTATAAAAAAGAATTAAGTATGGAAAAACTAGTCTTGATAAAGGTAGGAGGGAAGATCGTTGAGGAAGAAGAAACGCTTCGTCAATTATTGAACGATTTCGCTGCTATCGAGGGATATAAGGTCTTGGTGCATGGGGGAGGACGCTCGGCTACCAAGCTTGCCGCCCAATTAGGGATCGAGAGCAAGATGGTGAACGGTCGCCGTATTACGGATGCCGAGACCTTGAAGGTCGTGACAATGGTCTATGGCGGGTTGGTGAATAAAAACATCGTAGCGGGCTTGCAGGCGTTGGGCGTGAACGCTTTAGGCTTGACCGGTGCGGACATGAACTTGATGCGTTCGGATAAACGTCCCGTGAAGGATGTAGACTATGGTTTCGTAGGCGACGTGAAAGAGGTGAATGCCGATTTGCTAGCCTCTCTTATCCATCAAGGTATCGTGCCGGTACTGGCTCCTCTTACACATGATAAGCAAGGCCATATGTTGAATACGAACGCTGATACGATAGCGGGAGAAGCCGCTAAAGCGTTGGCGAAACATTTTGAGGTGACATTGATGTTCTGTTTCGAGAAAAAAGGCGTTTTGTTGGACGAGAACGATGATGAGAGCGTGATACCGGAAATCGATCGTATAGCGTTTAAGGGATATGTAGAACAAGGAATTATCCAAGGGGGCATGATCCCAAAGCTGGAAAACGCTTACCAAGCGATAGACGCCGGGGTGAAGCAGGTGATTATTACGCAAGCCTCGGAGATTTACCAAGGAAAAGGGACGAGAGTCTTTTAAATAAATGAGGGGCTGTTTATGGCCCCTCACGTACATTATATAATAGGTCTATCAAAGACTCCGAATCTTGATATTACGGAACCAGATTAATGAATCCCCATGTTTTCCTTGTAATCCGATAAATCCTTTTGTCGGTAATTCGGCGAAAGGTTTGGGCAGCCAGCTTGGGATATCGCTTCCATCCGGGTTCTTGGTGCCGGAAGTCCATTTGCTCATATCCATTTCGGTAACTTTCTTTCCGTTGAGGATAACCATGATATGTTGTCCGGCGCATTTGATACGCATATGATTCCACTCCCCGGGTTTTTTGACAACCTTGTCTTGCACGGCGCCTAGATGTCCGTAAATGGCTCCGCATTTCTCATACGGCTTGCCGTTTCCCCATTTTTCACAATGGTCGTCCGCTATCTGTATTTCTACCGAGTTGGGTATCCAATCCTTCGTGTTCGTACAGTAAACGACTACTCCGCTGTTCGTGCCCACGTCGGTCTTAAAATCAAGATCCAGCTCGAAGTTCTCATATTCATCCTTTGTCCAGATAGACTCGTCCTTCACGGCACCTAACACGCCATCAGTCTCGCTCCAAACTTCCGGATTGTAGTTGGCGTTTTCCAGATTTTTACCGAAGAGAGGCTTCCATTTATTGTTATCCGCCGCGAATAAGGAGAATGTACCTGCCACACACCATAAAGTAGCCATGGCTAAAAGAAAATGTTTCATGCTATTAGTTTTAAAGATTTACGTGAGGCAAATGTATTCATTTATTTTGGAAGAAACATAGTCTACGAAGAACGATTTTATTTACAAGTGAAAGCGAAATAGGTTGAAATGCTATGATTCTTAAGGAAATCTTCTTTTTTTATCAAAGATCAAATAGTTTGTTAAAATGATATTAAAATCTTGTATAATCTTTATTGTTGTAAAATAGATTAACTGAAAAATACCTATTGCTTGATTGGTTTTGTGTTATTATGATATTGCTTATGTGTCAAAATATGCATTTAATAGGTCTAAAAATGACGTTGTGAAATATATTTAACTGTTTTAATGACACAAAATCATGGTATTATTTGTTTTTAACAGAAAATATTCTTTATATTTGCAGTGTGAAGATTAGGTGTATGTGTGATTGTATGTAAAAGTAAAGTAAATATTTTAATGTAATTTTATATATATGCATGTATAATCCTGCTGTTATAAACTAAGTTCTTCGTAAACTATGGTAAGTTATGTGTGAATTTTGATTTAAATAATTAATTGTTAAATAAAAAGTGTGTTTATGAGAAGGTTGACTTTTTTGTTATTATGCTTGTTTATAGGCATAGGAGTCGCAACGGCACAGACGATGAAGATAACAGGTAATGTTATATCATCGGAAGATCAGCAACCCGTGATCGGTGCGGCTGTCGTTGTGAAAGGCACTACGATTGGTACGGTTACGGACTTTGAGGGAAACTTTAGTTTAGATGTACCGAGAGACGCTAAGATGATCTTTATTTCTTATGTAGGATTGAAAACGAAGGAAGTCCCTGTGGCATCCGTGATCAACGTTGTTTTGGACTCGGATTCAAAAGCGTTGGATGAGGTGGTTGTAACCGCTATGGGTTTGACTCGTGAGAAGAAAGCCTTGGGTTATGCCCTGCAAGAGGTGAAATCTGATGAGTTGACAAAAGCTGGCCAACAGAGCTTGGCGACCTCACTTTCCGGTAAGATCGCCGGTGTGCAGATTACTTCTCAAGGTGGACAGGTTGGTGCGTCGCAGAATATCGTGGTTCGCGGTAATTCCTCTTTTGGTAATAACCAACCGTTGATCGTTGTGGATGGTGTGCCTATCGCTAATGATAACGCGAAAGGTGCCACTGTAAACTTGGGTTCCGGCTTGAATGATATTAATCCGGAGGATATAGAGTCTATCTCTGTGTTAAAGGGTGGATCTGCCGCTTTGTATGGTATGCGTGCCGGTAATGGCGTTATCTTGGTTACTACTAAATCCGGTAAGAAAGACAAGGGTGTATCTATCTCTTATGAGGGTGATATCACGATTGACCGGGTTTATAATTTGCCTAGATTGCAGAATAAGTACGGACAAGGCTATTACGCTTCCGAGTATGATTGGAAGGAAGCGCAAGCGGGGGGATATTCTGGCGATTATCAAGCTTTTGCCTTGGAGAATGGTTACAATTATGTAGATGGTATGGGTAGTGGTATCAACGATAACGCGGATGAGTCTTGGGGACCTCGCTTGGATATCGGATTGAATTTGCCGCAATACAATAGCCCGGTGATCGATGGCGTGCGTCAGGCTACTCCTTGGGTTTCCAGCCCGGACAATATCAAGAATTTCTTCCAAACGGGTTATTCTATGAATCATACGGTGGCTTTGTCTGCCTCTACGGATAAAACGTCTACACGCGCGTCTTTATCTTTCCGTGATCAAGGCGGTACGACCCCGAACACTGATCAGAAGCGCTATGCTATGGCGGTGAACACGAAAATGACGTTTAATAAGTATATTGATTTCGACTTGTCCGCGAATTATATTCGCACGAAAAGCGCAAACTTGCCGGGTACGGGATATAACAGTACGAATGCTTTGCAGTCTATCATGCAGTGGTTTGGTCGTCAAGTTGATTTGAAGGATTTGAAGAATAATTGGGACCAAGTGGATGAGTATGGAAAATATACGCATTATAACTGGATACAGTCTTTCCATGCGAATCCGTATTGGACATTGAATAAGAATACCAATAGTTATGATCGTAATCGTTTCTATGGCAAGACCTCTTTGTATATCAAACCGACCGATTGGTTAAAGTTTGAAGGTCGTATGGGCTTGGATCATTACGATTCTAATCAGTTCTCTCGTATTTTATGGAATATCGACTATCCGAATGGATATTTCCGTAGCTTCGACCGTTCGATGACTGAGTTTAACGCGGACTTTATCGCCTACGTGAACAAGAACTTCGGTGATTGGGCCTTGAATGGTTTGGCTGGAGCCAACTATCGTGATTATCAAACAGCTATCATGGGGACAGGTGCGGACGAATTGACCGCAGAGGGATTGTTTACCGTAGCGAACGCTCATGGAACCCCGTACACCTTGAACGACCATGAGAAACGTCGTTCAAACTCTGTATACGCTAATGCCTCTATCGGCTACAAGAATATGGCTTATGCCGAGGTAAGTGTCCGTAATGACTGGGACTCTACGATCAAGGACGCTTTCTTCTATCCTTCTTTCAGTGGTAGCTGGATCTTGACCGAGACATTCCCCGGATTGCAAAATGGCGATTATTTGAATTTCTTGAAATTGCGTGGTGGTTGGGCAAAGATCGGTTCCGCAACGGATCCGTATCGTTCGAACGCTTATTATTCATTGATCAGTTCTTCGTTCAATGGTACTACATTGTTCTATAATCCGACAATCCTTCCTCCTACAAATCTTCGTCCGGAGAGCGTAAAGACTTGGGAAGTTGGTGTTGAGGCTAATTTGTTCAACAATCGTTTGCATATTGATGCCGCATATTATAATAAGGTGACGAGCGATCAGATCATGAATGCGAACGTGGCTACCTCTACCGGTTATACCTCTATGTATATCAACGCTGGAAAGATCAGCAACAAGGGTGTCGAGTTGCAGGTATCCGGTGATATCATCAAGAATCCGAAGGGATTCAACTGGACGGCTACGTTGAACTGGGCGAAGGATAAGAGCCGAATTGATGAGCTTTATACAGATCCCGTTACCGGACAGTCCTTGGACGCTTACCAAATCGGTAGTAGCTGGAGCGTGAAGAACTATGCTATGGTCGGTAAGAGCTGGGGTACTTTGGTAGGTACAGGTTACGTATATAATGAGGATGGCTCGATCTTGGTAGAGGATGGTATTCCTGTCTACGAGGCTGGAAAAGAGATCGGTGATGTTACGCCGAAGTGGTTGGCTGGTTTCAGCAATGAGTTCTCTTATAAGGATTGGAGCTTCGGTTTCTTATTGGATTTCCGTTTGGGCGGTGACGTGTATTCTGTTACACAAGCATTCGGTTCTCAGACAGGTATCTTGAAACACACAGCAGAAGGCGATTTGCGTGAGAATGGCGTCGTACTTGGCCAGAATTATATGACGGACAAGGTCTTCAAGACCGCTGATGGTAAGATTAATGATGTCGCTGTCAACGCGGAGGACTTCTTCTATAATTATTATACGATTTGTGAGATGTCGGTATTCGATGGTTCTTACTTGAAATTGCGTGAGGCTCACCTGACGTATAATTTCCCGAAATCAATTCTAGAGAAGACTAAATGTATCAAGGCCGCTCATGTATCATTGGTTGGTACGAACTTGGCGTTGCTTTGGGTGCATAAGTCAAATATCGCTCATATTGATCCGGAGTCTACAAGTACCGGTGGCGATGACCCCGAGACTACGGCTACAAGCAGAGGATTTAACTCTGGTGTAGGTTTTGAGTCCAACTCTTATCCTCCTTCTCGTAGCTTTGGTCTTAAATTAGGTGTAACATTTTAATCAACATTAATCTGAGGAATTTAATATGAAAAGATATATCAAGAATTTCATGATGGCTATGATGGTCGGTGCTACTGTATTCGGTAGCTCGTGTACCGATTCGTTTGAGGAGGTCAATACAGACCCGGATAGCCCTACGGATGTGCCTACGACGAATCTTCTGGCGTATTCTTTATATTACACATCCTATCGTCTGTATGATCGGTGGTTCGCGATGGATGAGCCGATGACTTTCTGCGGATATGCTTCGAAGATGACTTATATCGACGAGTCCCGCTATAATTTCCGTACGGGTGTACAGGATACGAACTGGGAGTATTTGTATCGTATATTGAATAACCTAAAAGATATCGAGAAGCGTGCCACGTTTAATGAGACTCCTAATATGCTGAACGTATCGAAGGTTATGCAGGTTCATTTGATGCAGGTAGCCACGGATCGTTGGCGGGATGTCCCTTATACGGATGCCGCTAAGATGACAGATGGGGTCTTGCAGCCGAAATACGATAAGCAAGAGGATATTTATCCGGGCTTATTGGCTACGTTGAAGGAAGCTGCGGATGGCTTTGCCGATGGTGGTAGTGATGACTTAGGCGAGGGAGACTTGTTATTCGGTGGTGATATCGAGAAGTGGCAGAGATATTGTAATTCTATGCGTCTTCGTTTAGCGATGCGTATCTCAGAGGTTTCCCCGGCGTTGGCTAAGGAGACCGTAGAGGAAGTCATGGGTAATCCCACTAAGTATCCGATCATGGAAAGCAACGATGATAATGCTTTCTTCTGGTGGATCGGAACAGACCCCAACTATTACGAACCGATGGCAGACGGTTATCGTACACGTAAGACGGAGTATTGTGCCGCAGACGTGATCGTGGATCATATGAATACACGTGAGGACCCTCGTCGCTCATCTTATTTCCAACCCACAAAAGAAAGTGTGGAGGCCGGTGAGCCTAAGTATGTAGGTTATACGATCGGGGCGAAAGCGAATGCGGTAGCTTCTAAATATTCCATTTGGGGAGCACGTTTCTTCACGGACTTGGCTGGTTTTTCTCCTTATATGCGTGTCGCTGAGCCTTGGTTCTGTGTCGCTGAGGCATCTATGTTGGGATGGAATACCGGAATCTCCGTAGAGGACGCATACAATAAGGCTGTTACCTATTCCATGGAAGAGAATAGCGTATCTGCCGAAGATATAGCGGATTACCTTGCGAACGCGGGTAAGTTCACGAATGATAAGAAACAGATTTATTATGAGGAATGGGTTGCCATGTTCAAGCAAGGAATGGAAGGTTGGTCATTGTATCGCCGTACAGGCGTGCCAGACAACTTGTATCCGGCTCCGGGCCGTCCGGCAAACTATTCTAATCATAACGTACCCCCGTTCCGCTCTCCGTATCCTGATAAGGAACGTAATTTGAACAATGCGAATTGCGCTCCGTTCGATGCGGAAGTCGTGGATAATTTGTGGGGTAAACAAATGTGGTGGGATACACGTACAGGCGTTCATTAACTACTAGTTAACATAGACATACCAAGTGCCTGTATACTATAGAGGGGCTGCTCGTGATGAGTGGCCCCTTTTTTTGTCATTATGCTGTCATTTTTAAATAAACTATGTACCTTTGTCCGGCTTATTTAGAAAAAAGATGGAAAAAGAAGGAATGATGGTGGTCGATATTAAGAATATCGTTACTCGTTTGCCGGAATTGCGGTTTACGGCACCCGTGAATTGGAGAATTGATGAAGGGCAGCAATGGGCTGTGGTCGGTCCGAATGGCGCTGGTAAAACCTTGATAGCGGATATTATGCAGCGTAAATTCGCTTTTAAGGAAGGTGAGGTCGTGTTCTCCGGGGATGGTAAGGTGAGTGACTTTATCAAGAGTATAGCGTTTAAGGATATTTATTCGTTGGCGGATTGCCGGAATTCTTATTACCAACAGCGTTGGCATTCGACAGAGACGGAGGAGATGCCTACTGTCGAGGAATTGTTGAAGGAATATGCCGGCTCTGATAATTTAGCGAAGATATTGACTCTTTTCGGTATAGAGGATTTATTGCCTAAGCGGTTGATCTTCTTATCAAGTGGTGAATTACGAAAATTCTTGATTGTCCGGACGTTGCTTAGCCGTCCTCGTGTCTTGATCTTGGATAATCCTTTTATCGGCTTAGACGCTCCTTCCCGGGATTTATTGGTAGAGATGCTGGGGCAAATGACAAAATTGAATGGTGTTCAAATTGTCTTGTTATTATCTAACCCCAATGACATACCGGCAATGATCACGCATGTATTGCCTATCCATGATCGTACTTGCTTGCCTCCGCTGACTCGAGAGGAGTTTATGTCGGATACGGAATTAATCGCCCGTCTTTTTCCAACGGAAGGCATTCATGCATGCGAGGAAGTTGGAAAGGTTCGTTTACCTGTGGATATGAACAAGATAGCCTCTTTACATGAGGTGACTTTACGCATGGAACATGTGAAAATACGCTATGGTAGCCGTACGATCTTGAAAGATTTGGATTGGGAAATCAAGAACGGGGAGAAGTGGGCGTTATTCGGTCCGAATGGTGCCGGTAAGTCTACCTTGCTGAGTTTGGTTTACGCGGATAATCCCCAGTCGTATGCGAATACGTTGTATTTGTTTGATAGAAAGAGAGGTTCCGGGGAAAGTATTTGGGATATCAAGAAACGTATCGGATATGTATCGCCGGAGATGCACTTATATTATAAAGAGAATGTCCCTACCTTGAATATTGTCGGTTCCGGCTTTTTCGATTCGATCGGTTTGTTTCGTAAGTGTAATGCGGAGCAAGAAACGGTAGCCTTGGAATGGATGAAAGTTTTTGGCATCGAACATTTGAAAGACCGTTTATTCTTGACCTTATCATCGGGAGAACAACGTTTGGCTTTATTAGCGAGAGCTTTCGTGAAAGACCCCGATTTAATTATATTAGATGAGCCTCTCCATGGTCTGGATGTGAGCAATAAGAAAAAGGCGGCTGCTATTATCGAGCAATTCTGCGATCGCCCGGGAAAAACCTTGATTTACGTAACCCATTACCCGCATGAATTACCTGCTTGCGTAAACAAGCGGTTCGAGCTAGTGAAGCATGCGTAAATTATCCTTATAAGGACTTGAAAAAAACATAGTTATGATTTTTCAAAAGATAAGTATGAATTGAAAAAATCATAACTATGAATTTATAAGGTCATTTAACGGCTACCACCCGCCCACCAGACCGGTTCGCTGTATACATATTGGCCATCGCCAACAGCTTCCTTGATATTGTTATTTGCTGTTGCGTCACCAGAGCCATAAATGAAGCGTAATGGGAATTTACCTTTATTTTTTAATGTGATAAAGTCTTCACCCGCCGCTTTTAATCTACGATAATCGTTATAAGCCTCGACAGCCTCACCTGATGCGCCAAAGAAAGCAAGATATTTCTGGATCATGGTTTCTTTCAGCGGGTTAGCCTCGAATAACGGTTTTACGTTCTTATCAAAATATTCAGCGGCAACCTCTTCTGTTAGATCGGCTTTTGCTGTAGCCCCTCCATAATTTAATAAATCCGGGCAATTGATCGTTGCTTGGATGGAACGGTTCATGTTATTAAAAGCGACTTGTATAGCTTCTTTTAGTACTGGCTCAGCCTCGTCTTTTTTATTCAATCGACAAAGAGCTTCTGCTTTCAGGAATAATAATTCATGATAACTTAGCATCATTGTCGGAGCTAAAGAAGAGCCATAAAATATGGAAGTGTCGTATGTGAATTGCACTTGTTCAGGCTTTCCGTTTGGTGCGGCGTTAACCTCTGAAGGATCTTCACGTTGTACCCAGTCCGGGTCCATAAAGGTACGTGTTCCCCTCGGATCGTTACGTTCTACAAACTTTTCCACTATACTTTGGCTAGCGGCTAGAGCATCACGAGTAAAGCAGAACCCAAATAGAGGATTGATATTGGTGACACCATCATAGAAATTAAATTTTAACTCTTCGCTTGAAGATTCAAACGATTTAGATATGCAATCTAGGACAGTGTTCAATGAAGCGGTCTTGTCCGATGCTCTATTTAAGAGATGCATTGTTAATCGGGCTTTTAAGGCGTAAGCCGCTTTTTTCCATTTACCTCCGTTGCCCCCATAAGCCAGATCATTTGTTCCTACCGCTCCCATGGCATCTGTACCATCGAAATTACTGATAGCGTCATCTATTAATTTAAAGATGTCGCTGTAAATAGATTCTTGAGAGTCTATTTTAGGCTGCATGCTAATATTCATATCGCAAGCTTCTGTCCAAGGCACATCTCCAAATAAATCGGTAAGTACCGCTAGGTTATAGGCGGCGAAAAACTGTCCGATTCCTAGCGTGATTTGGTTACCTGCTTCTTCTCCTTCTCCGGAACACTTAGCTATTACTGTTTTAGCGTTCTTTAGGTTGGTATAGGTAGAAGACCATACATTGTTATAAGTATTTGTTGAAGATGGTTCTCCATTTCGAGTCTCGGCATTGAATAACTGATTATGAATACCTGCTTCTTGCTCAATATATACAGATGCATAAGTAGAGAAATCGCCTCCTACGGTGCTGAATGCGGTAGAAGTGATCAAGTCTGTTACAATAAATTTGGCTTGTACATCCTGTGCGTGATTTTTGTCTACATTAATATCGTCCATTACGCTATCTGTACAAGAAATCATAGGAACTGCCAGCAATGCCAGAGCCAATAATCCCTGCGTTAACTTATATTTATTCATATGAGTAATCATTTTAGAATTTAACATTTAGACCAAAACCGTAACTAGAAGTTGTTGGTAATGAGAAACGTTCAAAAGAACCAGCCATATTCGTGTTTCCTTGAGTGGATTCCGGGTCTATGTTAGCAAGTTCGGACCAAACCAAGATATTTCTTGCGAAAACATTCAAGTTGACTTCTAACCATTTTTTCTGGAATACAGGATAACTAACAGCTAATTCTCTTAACTTAATAAACGAGCTATTATATACGGAAGATTCGTTGATATTATTGATCGTCTCATAATAATGTTGCATCTCGTTCGCTCCGGATATAGGTGTCGTGTTTTTGGAGCCGTCTTCCTTAACTCCTTCAACAATGAATGATCCTTCTCGATTTTCAGTGTTTTTACTTACACCATACATGTCAAGAAGACCATTTGTTCCACAATAAATCTGTCCTCCTTGCTTCCAATCGAATACAGCGCTAATGTTGAATTTCCACAAACGTAAATTTGTATTGAAACCAAGGATAAAATCCGGAGAGACTTTACCGATTACATCATCTTTACCAGCCATGGGAACTCCATCCTCGTCGACAATCAAGTTACCGTTATCGTCTCTTGCGTAAGAGACTCCGTATATTACCGGGAATTTATCACCAATACCCGCACGTACTTGAGGAGTCGTAAATCCGCCTAAGAAGATACTTTCTACTCCGGGAGCCAATTCATCAACATAATTATCGATCTTACTCCAGTTGATTCCGATATTCCAATCTACATTCTTCAAACGGATTGGATTGATATTCACCGTTAACTCATGAGCGTTCGTGTGAATCTTTCCTCCATTTGTCATAAAACTGCTTGATCCCGTGGATGATGCTAATGGTACTTCGAAAATTTGATCTTTTACATTTTGGCGAGAGTAAGTGTAATTAATCGATACCAAATTGTTGAAGAAACTAATATCCGCTCCTAGTTCATAAGAACGAGTATTTTGAGGTTTCAAATTGGGGTCATACACGATCCCATATTCTGTGAAAGCATTTTGACTATCGATAGGATACATCAAAGGTGTCCCGCTATAAAATCCTCCACCAAAAGAAGGAGTCGTATAGTAGTTCTGATAGTATTTCCCGGCTTGTCCAACCTCAGCGTACGAAGCACGGATTTTCGCGTAATTTACGATTTCGTTCTTTAAAGGTTCTAATTCTGTCAATATCCAGCCTACCGATACGGAAGGGTAGAAAAATGAGCGGTTGCCTGCCGGCATTGTAGATACATAGTCATTACGGCCCGTAACATTTAAATATAACATATTCTTATACGAAGCAGAAAGACTGCCAAAGAAACCTACTGTACGTTGGCTGCTCTGTTTTTCTTCATTATCTTTAGTTACGGTGTTATTGATGTGATTCCATCCCGGGAAATTATATGTACCACCATATTGCCAGTAATATTTATTATTGTCTTGTACGATCTCATTACCCAGTAAGGCATCAAAGTCCCAAGCTTCGGAGATCTTCCATGCGTAAGTCGCGGTTAATAGAGAGTTGAACGTTGTTGTTGTCCATCCCGAGTTTTCTATCTGTCCTTTTCCGTTCGCATGTCCATATCCCCAAATATCTTGATAATGGGTAGTATAAGCATCTACACCCATTTGATATTTTACATCTAACTTATGATTTTCGGTATTGAATTTTGTACCGAAGTTTACATATGCGTTACCAAAGAAACGATTGGTCTTTTCTGTAAATTCATTGTTGTTGACAGACCAATAGGCAGCGTCGAATCCTCCTGTACCGCGATACGTATTTTGTTGGTATAAATTATTGGCATAATGGGATGGTATACCAGCTAAATCATAATGAGCGGGTGCGGGATATACGGTCGCCACGATACCGTCATTAGCTCCGGTAGATTTTTGGATTTTTGAATTCACGAAGTTTCCGGAAAAACCGGTAGTCCAATGCTCTTCCAATCGGGATTCCGCTGTTAATTTTACATTGTAACGATCCATACCTGTAGTAGGGACTATACCATCTTGGGTAGTACTACCCAAAGAAAAGGAATAAGAGCCTCTATCCAATGCTTGTGCGACATTTAATGAATTGTTCCAAGTCGTACCTAAATCGAAGAACTCTCCTATATTATCATAAATTTGTGGAGTAGTCCATGGATCCATTCCTGCATTGGCACGTTGAGGAACGTAATACATACCTTCATGTTTGCCCGATTGCTTGGTGTATGTATTATCTGTATTTCCTCCGTAGGTAGGATCATTGGGTAATTCTGAGATTTTAGGTCCCCAGCTAGTTGAAGCGTTAGGATTGAATTTACCGTTACTACCTTGAGCGTATATGTTCTGAAGATGAGGTTTTCTGGAAATCTTGTCAAAACTCAAGTTAGAAGAAAACGATACTTGTGGTTTCCCTTTTTTTGCCCCTTTACCACTTTTTGTTGTAATAACGATTACACCATTAGAGGCACGGATACCATACAAGGCGGAAGCTGCTTGTCCTTTCAGGATGTTAATGCTCTCGATATCGTTAGGATCGATATCGACTGCTCGGTTCGCATAATCTGCTCCGCTAACGCTATCGTAAGTACTCATGTCTGCGGCAGAAGAAATAGGCATGCCATCTACAACATATAGAGGAGAGTTATCCCCTGTAAATGAACGGGCTCCACGAATCGTTATCTGAGAAGAAGCACCGGGCATACCGCTAGATGGCTTAATCTCTAATCCGGAGACTTTTCCTTGTAAGGCTCCCGATAGGCTGGAATTTGCCGCTTGCGTTAACTCATCAGATTTTACATCTTGTACCGCATAACCTAAAGCTTTTTTCTCTTTGGAGATACCCATGGCCGTAATGACGACTTCACTTAGGTTTTGTGTCCCTGATTGTAGTTCCACTTTCATTACAAGCTCGATAGGAACTTCTTTCGCCACCATTCCCACATAAGAGAATACCAGAGTCTTCGCGGAACCTATGAACAATATGTTATTTTTTATTATTACTTAGTTTTCGCGGAACCTCGTTATAGTCTGAAAATCATGATGTACGCAGGAATCGTTCGCTGTTATTTTATG
>NZ_JAMOKU010000079.1:0-11952 GCF_023656845.1 Parabacteroides sp. Y3-G-102
AAGTATCTCTGATGGCAGAATCAACTGTGCCAATGCTAATAGTCCTTGATTGTTCATGGTACAAAGGTGCAAATTTTCTATAGAATTAAAGAATTTTCCCCCTGATTTATCGGGTGAGCCATTTTAACACAGGAGAAGGTTTCCCGAGAAAGTACTTCGCATACGATACGCAAGAAAAGAAATTTTTCAACTATATCACATACAACGATGATTATTCTTATAAGAAAGAAATCTATATGGTGACATTTCCTCCCATCAATTCAAAAGGCGAATTGTGTTCTACCATCAATGCTTCCGATCTTTGCCAGGACTATAAAAGGGGAAAGCTGAAAGGCAAACTAAAAGAGGTGGCCGCGACATTGGAAGAGGATGACAACCGGGTGGTAGTGTTGGTGAGACCTAAAAAGTAAACGATTACCAATCATCGGTAATACGATCAAGCGGATTATTTCCCCGTAATAATCCGCTTAATCTCACTCAGTTTGTTCAAGGCTTCCAAGGGGGTAAGATTATTCACGTCCAAGTTCTTGATCTCATCCCGTACTTGGCTCAACACCGGATCATCCAACTGGAAGAAACTCAGTTGATATCCCTCGGCGGCAGAGGCGATCGCTTTTACAGGTTTACCCCCGATGCCTTCCTGACGATTCTCGGACTCCAACTGCTTCAAGATCTCATTCGAACGCTTCACGATGCTTTTAGGCATACCGGCCATTTTCGCCACGTGGATACCAAAGCTATGCTCGCTTCCTCCCGGTATCAACTTACGCAAGAATATCACCTTATTCCCTACTTCCTTGACCGATACGTTATAGTTCTTGATCCGCTTAAAGGCACGCTCCATCTCGTTCAGCTCGTGGTAATGGGTAGCGAACAGCGTTTTCGCCTTCGCATTCGGGTGCTCATGAATATATTCCACGATCGCCCAAGCGATTGATATGCCATCGTAGGTACTGGTACCCCGCCCTAACTCGTCGAAAAGCACCAAGCTCCGGGAAGTCATATTATTTAATATATCGGAAGCCTCATTCATCTCGACCATAAAAGTAGACTCACCCACCGAGATATTATCCGAGGCGCCTACACGGGTAAATATCTTATCCACGATACCGATATGGGCGCTCTCGGCCGGAACAAAGCAACCGATTTGCGCCATGAGCGTAATCAAGGCTGTCTGACGCAATAAGGCAGACTTACCGGCCATATTCGGACCCGTGATAATGATGATCTGTTGTTTCTCGTCATCCAGATAGACATCATTGGCGATATAAGGTTCTCCCAAGGGCAGTTGTTTCTCGATTACCGGGTGGCGACCTCCCTTTATGTCGATCTTGTCGGAATCACTCACGACCGGACGGATATACTTATTCGCCTCCGCGGCCTTGGCGAAAGATAAAAGGCAATCGATACGCCCGATCAAGTTCGCGTTCATCTGGATAGGCGGAATATACTCCGTCAAGGCCAATACCAGCTCATTGAAAAGGCGGGTCTCCAGAGCAAGGATCTTTTCTTCCGCCCCTAATATCTTCTCCTCGTATTCCTTCAACTCCTCGGTAATATAGCGCTCGGCGTTCACCAAGGTCTGTTTACGGATCCAATTCGCCGGGACTTTATCCTTATGGGTATTACGTACCTCTATATAATAGCCGAAGACGTTGTTGAAAGCGATCTTCAAGCTTGGGATACCCGTCAATTCGATCTCGCGCTGCTGTACCTTCAACAAATAATCCTTGCCGGAATAAGCGATGGCACGCAAGTCATCCAATTCCTCGTTGACACCCTTCGCTATAATTCCTCCCTTATTGACCAACGAAGGGGGATCGTTATTAATCTCTTTCTCAATCCGGTCGCGGATCAAGGCGCAAGCGTTTAATTGCTCCCCGATCCGGCATAAGCTGGGTTCCCCGCTCGCCATACATGCCTCCTTGATCGGCTCGATCGCACGAAGCGCGACCTTTAGCTGAACCACCTCACGAGGAGATACACGGCCGACAGCCACCTTGGAGATAATACGCTCCAAGTCGCCGATCTGCTCCAACTGCGTATCCAGCAACTCCTTTGTCTCCGGTTCACGGAAGAAATAATCCACGACCTCTTGGCGTTCTTGGATCGGTTTTACATCCTTTAGCGGGAATAGTATCCACCGGCGAAGCATACGAGAGCCCATCGGCGAGATCGTCTTATCGATCACGTCCAACAAGCTTGTTCCCTCATCGTTCATCGTACCCACCAGTTCCAAGCTGCGTACCGTAAACTTATCCAAGCGGACGTATCGATCCTCCTCGATACGGGATAAAGCGGTGATATGGGAAATATGCGTATGCTGGGTCTGGTCCAGATAATACAGAATCGCCCCGGAAGCGATAATACCTAATTTCAAGTGTTGTACGCCAAAACCCTTCAAGTTCTTCGTCTCGAAATGCTTCAACAGGCGATCCTCGGCGGCCGAGGTCGTAAAGATCCAATCATCCAGCTCAAAGATAAAGAAACGAGGACCGAAAGCCTCCTCGAAACGTTTCTTGTTTCCCCGTTCGATCAACACTTCCTTCGGGGAAAAATTATTGAGTAATTTGTCGATATAGTCAATAGAACCCTCCGCCGTCATGAACTCGCCGGTAGAGATATCCAAGAAAGAGATACCACATACCTCCTTGGCGAAATGGATAGAGGCCAAGAAATTATTCTCTTTATGATTCAGTATATTATCATTGATGGAAACACCGGGAGTCACCAATTCCGTAATTCCCCGCTTCACCAATTTCTTAGTCAATTTAGGATCTTCCAGCTGATCACAAATAGCCACACGCTTACCGGCCCGCACCAATTTCGGCAGATAAGAATCCAAGGCATGATGTGGAAATCCCGCCATCTCAACATGCTGCCCTACGCCATTCGCACGTTTGGTCTGTACGATACCCAGTATTTCCGCGCCAATCACGGCGTCCTCGCCATACATCTCGTAAAAGTCTCCAACCCGGAATAAAAGGATAGCGTCCGGATGTTTCGCTTTTATATCGAAATACTGCTTCATCAAAGGGGTTTCCACAACTTTTGCCACGATAGTAATCTTTTAAATGCGTTTACGAATTAATCCGCACAAAGGTACTATTTTTTTTCTATCCGTTTACTTTCTTATAATCCGCTAGAAAAGTAGCCAGCCCACTATCCGTTAACGGGTGTTTCAATAAGCCTTTAATGGCGGACAAAGGACAGGTAGCCACATCCGCCCCCGCCTCCACGCATTGGATGATATGCTGGGTGCTACGGATAGAAGCCGCCAATACTTGGGTATCATAATCGTAATAATCATACATTTCCACGATCTTACGTACCAGCTCTATCCCATCGCTGGCGATGTCATCCAAACGCCCGACGAACGGCGATACATACGTAGCCCCGGCCTTAGCCGCCAATAACGCCTGACCGACAGAGAAAACCAGCGTACAATTCGTACGGATGCCTTTTCTGGTGAAATATTTTATCGCTTTAATCCCCGCTTCGATACAAGGTACTTTAACGACTATATTAGGATGTAAAGCGGCCAACTCCTCCCCTTCTTTTATCATGCCTTCTAAGTCGGTAGCGATTACCTCGGCGCTTACATCCCCGCCCACGATCTCGCAAATTTCCAAATAGTGTTTCCGTTGATTTTCCACCCCCCGGATTCCCTCTTTCGCCATTAAGGACGGATTAGTCGTCACGCCATCCAATACTCCCAATTCATTCGCTTCCCGGATCTGGTCCAGATTCGCCGTGTCAATAAAAAACTTCATAGCTTTAAACTTTAATGTTACGTATTTGTATAACCCTTCTGATTCGCTATTAGTTCTAAATCAACCGTCTCAATCCCCAACTAATTCCATATACAAGTCGTTAAGCCGTTTGCGGAGATATAAGTTTCCAAATATCATTAAGCCAGACCTCATATCGGTTAGGCAACATAAGTTCTGGACGGAATTCCGATATAATTATCTCTTTTTAAAATACAACGGCCATAAAGTCTGTATGCGATTCGCTATATGATACGCTAATACCGGAGGAACCGCATTACCGATTACTTTATAAGCGCCTGAGGCACTTAACTCAAAACGTGTACTGTTCTTTTTATGGGAGACAAACGTATAATCCGGCGGAAACGTCTGTATCAAAGCACATTCTCGAGGAGTTAAGCGACGTTCTTGTAAACCGGCGTCTAATTCTTCCGTAATAACGCCCCCATGCTCCCGGGATAAACGACGGTATTCTATATTTCCATGATGCTCGGAACGAATCGTCGGGCCAATATTATCCAGCGCGATCTCCTTTTGACCTTGACAATGAGCTCCCATATATTTCGCCTGTGAATAATACCGCTGGGATGGATCTTCTGTCCTATCCGGTTCCTCCAATCCTACAAATACATCCCGACAAACCACCGGTGGCAATAGTTTCTTATCTTCCACGGTGCAAGCATGTGTCGGACTCGGATAAGGATCGTAAGCTTTGGGTATCTTCTCCTCTTGAAGCGCTCTTAAAGCCTTAACCTTTAACGCGGACTTACGTATCCCGATAAAAATCACACGCTCTCTAGACTCCGGAACCCCATAATTGCCCGCATGTAAAACTTGAGGATCTAAAACAATATATCCATCCCCAGCCGCATGGGCGAAGTCTCTCTGAATAATACTTTTCACGTCTCCCAGATTCACTAGTCCCTTCACGTTCTCCGCGATAAATATCTTGGGTCTCGTAATATCGATCACCTGCTTCATCCAATAGTAAAGTTTACCCCTCGTCTCTTCCGAGGCCTCATCGTCCTCACGCAATTTCCCGGTATGATCCTTATTCGACTCAAACCCTAAACGTTTACCGGAGACACTGAAATCCTGGCAAGGAAAACCTCCCGTGACGACATCTATATTTTTAGGGAAGACTTTTTTCCCCGCTCGATGCTCTTTCACCAAGTCTACGATACTCTTTGTATTATAAACGTTTTTATCATATCCGAATCGATCCATATATTGAAGCCAAGCGGTTTGTGCCTCTTTCAATATATCATTCGCAAAGACCGTTCGAAAACGATTCTTCTGTAAACGAACCCAGTGTTCATCGATAACCTCTTGAACCCACGTATTTTGAGGAGATATAGACTTACGATGACATATAAAATCCCCCTCGAATCCTAAATCCATGCCCCCACATCCGGAGAACAGGGACAAGACCCGTAAGCTATCCAACGATTCAATATCCTTTCCACCTCTTTTCATTTCCGATCCTTGCTATATACTATTTTTTTATCAAAAGAATCGCAAATCTACAAAAATCACGGGAAAAGCACTAGAATTTATTAGTCTTTGCTCAAAACAATCTTATGCAGGAAATTGTCCTCATAATAATCTACCATATAGATTATCGAATTATCTTCTGTCGCACATCCAGTGTATAGGCCTCTTCCTTTGGGTAACGAATAACGAGCTACCGGATTCCCATCCCAATCAAATTGCTCCAGATACAAGGGATTCGTTTCATCCGTATCTTTCTTTGATTCCCGGTAAACGGCATAGACATACTTGTCACTCGCGAAACAACTGTAATAATAGAGAGGATTATCCGGCGAAGAGGTAGTTTGTAAGGTTTTATCTCCAAACCGGCACATCTTCACATGGTTACCATCAAAGTCAAAGAAAACGATCCGGTCATGAAAGGTAAACACAAATGCTTCTCGTTTTCTTGAAAAGCTATGCGCCAAATTTCCGATATAGAAAAACCAACCTGCTCCTTCAGCGAACAGGAAAGGTACGGTTCCCTTCACTATAGTATCATTCAAGCTTACCAATCCTATTCCCATTCCATCATTTGAACCTAGACTAACCTGCATCTTGCCATCTCCCATATATAAAGGCTCATCAGGGACTATCTTATTTTCAGGGATTTCAGCCAATTGATCATACTCCTCTAGTTTAAGGGTAGTGGACAAGCTAAAGATCCGATTATTACGTATGTTCCAGACGTAGCAAAGCTTATCGGTCTCTTCCGTGGGTATCATGCGTATATCATTGAACTCATCCGGTCCCTCGCCAAAAGGGGCTAATTGAGCAACCGTTTTATAATCGGGCAAAGAGAGTACATGCAAAAGATAGGCTCCCTCCCGCCACTCAAGGTGTTTAATGATGAGGTAGTTGCCTTTAGCCAATATATTCACTTCCCGAAGCTCGATCTCCAAGTCAATCGGTATCCGCTCAATAGAACGGATCTCCCCTTTCGGGAAATCAGATTTCTCTAGCTGAATGATATTCGACTTCGGTATTTCCGAATACTCCACTCCACCAAGTTGAACTAAATTAACAACTTGAGAATTATTTGATTTCTCATGTCCACATCCTGCCAATAGCAGAATAATTACGGCAATAGCACTAAAAAAGGCAACAATACGCATATCCCTAACTATTATAATATTCTACTTTCAATCCTATTCCCCCGGTTCAAGGCCCGTGACTTACCAAATTATTCCAGAGTCAATACCTAAAGCTTTCATTTTTTTTGGCATTAGCCTTATATTGAATAGTTTGTCAAAGATAGTTCTTAATCACGAAAGAGACAATATCGCAAACAAAAAATGCAAAAAGGCCTCAATAATTATTCAAAATTTATACATCATATACAAGCAAAAGCCATGCATAGAATTATCTCTCTACACATGGCTCTTTTTCACGTACTCTTTTCTTATAGGCAGTTATTCATCTTTGTTTTGGTTCCAAATAAAACATTATATGTTTCTATATTTTATTATTCCATCATTTCAAAACAAAAGGAACATATACAGAGAGCATCAAATCCGAAAGATGTCCACGACGGCCATTAGCCGGTCCGTTATTGAAATGCTTCAAGGTATTGAAACAGCCATATTGATAAGAAAGGCCGAACTCACAATGCTTGCTTAAACGATATCCCACCTTCGCCATCACGGACAGATCAAACACGGCTTGTGGTTGTACATAAAGCGTAGGAGCGATACCGGCACCCAAATGGAATTTCTTGGCAAAACGCCAATTCCAACTAGTGGCTACGGAGATAGGCATGACAAATTCATCAATCGTCTCAGTACCACCTTTGAATATATGTGAACCACCTTCTATACCTTCGTAAGAAAGATAACGAGAAGACTTGACAGTTTCCATCTTTTGAAATCCCATCGTAACATCCAAGTCATAGAAGAATTTCTGTTCCGGAAGGAATCGGAAGCGATAACCGATCATACTATTCAATTTATAATCGTTCCGATAATCCAAATTCGATTTATCACCCCAAGTAGTCTCCTTCCAACCATCCTGCAAAGGAAATCCAACACCAGCACCTACTAATAACCCATGCTCTACTTGGGCAAAAACAAAAGCTGAAGTAGAAACAAGTAATAAGAATAATAAAATCTTTTTTCTCATAACAATTGTGTCGTGTATTTATATTTGAAAATCAACTTTTGATGTTCCTCTTTTGCTTTCTGGTATTTCATCTGACCAAATTTCCATCCTTCCTGAAAGAGACCACATAGGTACACCATTACCATACCTATCATTTTTTCCAAACACACCTAGATTATAAGTTTCCTTACCATAAGGATCTACTATATTCAGAATAACTTGATTATCATGACTTATAAAATATCCTCCTTGAGGAGCAGGCGCACCAAAGCCCAATCCAGAACCTTTCAATTGATACCGAAAGTGAACACTTGCATGATGTCTCTTCCAAAGAACCTTTTTTCTTTGACTAAGTAATTCACACTTTACTTTCTTATATTCTTTACCGGCAATCCACATTGTTCCATCTTCCAATGCTGGCATAGCTCTAACTTTTACGAAAGTACCATCCGACTTCGTATATTTTACTTCTGCCTTATTTGTACTAGTAGCTTCCGATGTTGACATATCATCTCCATACAATGATATCCCTGGTCCGAAATATTCCTCTAAAGATTCATACACAGAAGCATGCACAACACTATCTCCAATTAAAAACAATCCTTGCCTATTTACAAAAGGACTATACGTGGAACCTTTTAATTTATAATGCGCAATAAAATCTGTAGAATCATAAGGTTCAAACATGAAAACATCATCATATTTTTGTTTGAATTCTTTGATTTGATGAGCAGGCCAAGGTTGGCTAAGATCTTTCTCATAATTGTCTACAATAAGCTCCTGTTCTTGATCTGCTTCTTGCATAAGTTGCCATTGACTTACGAAACCAACTCCCGAGAAAATATTATTTATCTCTTCTTCTGACATATCGTTCATCTCCCAAAGCATTGCATTAAATACGGAATCATTCTTGAACTGAATACATTTATCTCCCGCATAATCTACAATTTGAAAATCTGCTTCACCAACAAAAGCCTTTGTTTGTAATCCTGTCGTTTCAGCAACATTAATCAATTCCGAATCATTACTACATGATATCATTAATAAAGTACATGCAGATGCTAAAAGCACTGTCTTTTTGTCCATACTTCTAAAATTTAAATTATTTATAAATTAAAAAAACCTTCCGCATAATTTTCTGAATCTGATATATAAAGGCCATAAGATCCAGAAGTACATTCATCTAATGAGATAATACTAGAAGAAACATTTTGTGTATCTATCATTTCCTCATAAACAATATTTCCATTAGTGTCTGTAACAGATACTCGTACCTCTCCTATATATTCTAAGAACTCCAAGGATAGAACTTTTGAGGTTTCATCGATATCAGCTATTATAGGTACATCTAAATTAATAGATCGCTGTTTTTTATGCAAACTTCCGTGCCCACGTATAGATATACGCTGCGCTAATAATGAAGTTGTACAAGTAGAGATACTAAATAGAGCTAGTAACAGCCATTTTAAATTTTTCATATACACTCTCTTTTTTCGTTATTGTTTACGACTGCAAAAGTAGAGAGTCTACATGACATAGAAAGTACAAAACCTTCAAGAACGTATGGACAAGCAAAAATATATAATTATTTAATAATCAAACAAGTAAACCAATACATATATGGACAAAACTCTAAAATTGTATCTAAACAGAGTCTATAACAGACTAAACAGGTTTAATATGGATAAGCGACTCATAAAAATCTTGCTTGCCTTCCCAATGTAACTTTTTCCGTACCCGCAAGCGTGTTTTGTCTACGGAAGTTGGTATTATATTTAAAAGGGTAGACATGGCTTTCGTATCTAATTTGAATAAGGTAAGAAAACAAAGGTGCATTTCCGAAAAAGATAGGTCTGCGTCTCTCAATGCCTTTACAATATCAGGATATATCTCTACCATCAACACTTCTATATCAATCCACATCTTCTCATCGATTACTGCTTGTGAGGCTTTCGACCAAACCGTTTGAGACATCCTCTTTATTTTTTGAGTTAAACTAGAATTTTGAATCTTTATTTCTCTTAAATTGATTAATCTATATCTCAAATCCTCTACTTCTTTTTTTGTACTTTCATAAGATACTAATTCTTCTTTCGCAAGATGTAATGAGTTTTCTTGTAACTTTATTTTTTTTTCTTTTCCACATAACTTTACAGATAGCTGATATATATTTTGATTCAAATCATTTATTTCCTCTTGTTGTTTCAATAATGATCTATTTTTTCTTCTCAATGTCATCAAATAGATAATAACGAGTAAAGCACAGATAAATAATAAAACTAATATAAATATATAATTCTTTTGATTTTTTAAAAGTAATCCTATATTTTCATTATGTAATTTCAAATGTTCATATTTTTGTTCTGTATCATATATATCTATAGATTTACTTACGTTTATAAGAGAATCCTCTATTTCCACATATTTTTCAAAAAAATCCAAAGCGTTTTTTAAGTCATCTTGTTTCTTCTTTATTACATAATTATAATAAGCTATAGTAATCGGAACTAACTCATTATCAGCAGGCACATCACTAGCCTTTCTCAAATACTGCTCAGCCTTCTCCAAGTTACCACGTTTTTTCTCGATATCAACCAATGATAAATAATCTGAAGCTACTTCTTCTGGATCTAATTCTATACATCGTAAAATATAATATTCCGCTAAATCATAATCTCCCAAATCATTATATATATTACCCAAGCCATTATATACATAAGTTTTAACATTTTCGACATTTAACGAATCCATAATCACTTCTGCTTGCTTCAATGAAGCTAAAGCCAAATAATTAGAATCAACACTCATATAGCTTCTTCCCTCATTCACGAACGCACGTACATAGCTCGTAGTATTATTAGCTAAATGGAAATACTTTCCGCTTTCTTTATACTTCTCGGCGGCTAATATATAACGAAGATCTACCTCATACAAATCTCCCATATAACTACAAATATACCCGGCACGATTATAATCCTTAATCGCCAACGCTACTTTCAGCGCATCGGAGTAAGTCCTCATTGCCTTCTCGTACTCCTTATCCTCCACGTACGAACGCCCCAGATAAAGACCGATCTCAGCCTCCTCTTCCCGCATCTTTTTCTTTTGATAGTATTTCAAGGCGATCTCAAGCTGGTTCGTATAAGGCATCTCGTCCTCTATTTTATCGGCGGCACGTGCGTATAACATACACCAACGGGCTATCAGACGGGGACTCATCTCTTCTGGGAGCGGAATGGAATCCAATGTAGTGATTACACTATCCGGATAAGCATCAAACAGGCGTTCCGCCTGATTGATCAAACGGATTTCCTCAGATTCATTTTGGCATCCTACCACAAGGAAAGTCAAGGAAGTTAATAGTATATATATAAATGACTTCATCCTTTATTATAGATAAGCAAAATTAAATATTTTTAATTCATAAACAAACGATAGAACAACAAAATAACAAATACAAGAAGAAAAAAAACACAATAAGTCCATGCAAAGGTATCAAGTTATATATACATGAATATCAGTGATATAAAAACATCATCATGTTTTCCGGAAAACACGTACATGTTTTTCCAAAAAGTCGTACGTGTTTTTCATAAATCACGTACGTGTTTTTCCCGGAAATCTTATAAGGAAAATAAGAACACATAAAAAATAGACAATAAGCCGGATCAGCAATAACTCATTGTACAACTTACAAATGCAACCAATCATAAATATCCAACTAGCTTATTGCTTATCTCAATTATTTTACAAACCTTTGCGACCATAATATTAAACTAAAATCTTTACTATGGAATTACAAACGATACAAAACAAGATTTATGAGATCAGAGGGCAAAAAGTCATGCTGGATTTTGATCTGGCGGAAATGTATGGAACGGAAACCGCCCAACTGAAACGTGCGGTCAGACGTAATATAGAACGCTTTGAAGGAGATGATTTCATGTTTGAGTTAACCAAGGAGGAACTTTCAAGATGCCAATTTGGTATCTTGAACAAAGGAAGAGGTAGTAATTTCAAATATAAGCCTTTTGCTTTCACGGAATTAGGGGTGGCTATGCTTAGTAGTGTGCTAAATTCTAAAACTGCCATAGAAATCAACAGAAACATTATGAGAGCCTTTGTCGCTATCCGGAATTATACCTTACAAACTATCACTAGTTCCATCGAAATTAAAGAACTACAAGAACGTATCAAATCTCTTGAAATGGCTAATGAGGAAACGCTTTGCGCTATCAATGATCTCAGTGAAGACACCCAAAAGTCTTTGGATGATATTTACATAGCTCTTTCCGAACTGGCTACAAAGAAAAAGAACAATGCTAAAAAGCCTAAAATTGGTTATATCAAATAAAGTAAACTAATAAGTTCTTATACTATGGAATTACAAGCGATACAAAACAAGATTTATGAGATCAGAGGGCAAAAAGTCATGGCTCACCCGATAAACCTGGGGGATTAAGCATACAGCTTTGTAAGTCTGAAAAGAAAGAATTTTATATCCGTTACTCCTCTTAAAGCAGCTCTAAACGCCTTAATTTTAGCATTAAAAGAC
>NZ_JAMOKU010000008.1:0-141336 GCF_023656845.1 Parabacteroides sp. Y3-G-102
ATCTTGGTCTCGATCGCCGGCCTGTTGGTGAACATACTTAAATAATTGAAAATAGAGAATTGAGAATTGAAAATTTAGAGAGATGGTGGACGATGGTATAAATACAAGCAATAATAATAATAATAATAACAATCCGGAGGGGGAGGATCGTGAGATCAATCTTTACGCCGTGTTTTTCAAGTATATGGTTTATTGGCCTTGGTTCGTGGCGAGCGTACTGGCCTGCTGCATCGGGATGTACGTCTTCCTGCGTTACCAGACGCCGGTGTATAACGTCACGTCGTCGGTGCTGATCAAGGAGGACGAGAAGAAGGGGGCAAACGCCGCCAGCGGCTTGGCTGCGATACAGGACCTTGGCATGCTCTCGATGACGAGCAACTTCGACAACGAGGTCGAGATCCTGAGGTCCCGCACGTTGATCAAGAAGGTGGTGAGTGACATGGGCCTGTATATCGACATGGAGGAGTCGAACGCCTTGGGCTTTAACCCCCCTTTATACAAGAACTCCCCCGTTAACGTGTTCATCACCCCCGAGGAGGCGGACCGTCTGGTGGCCCCCGTCGAGCTACGCATGCGCTACACGAAGGAGGGTCAGCTAACGGTGAGAGCGGAGTACAAGATTGACAAGGAGGGTGACGAGGAGACGATGGAGCAGGGCTTCGACAGGCTCCCCGCCATATTGCCCACCCCCGTGGGGGTTTTCAGTTTCACGGGCATGGATTCCATACCGGAGTTGGAGGGCGGGGAGATCGAGCTGGTGGCCCACGTCCATACGCCCACGTCCACTGCCGAGGCTTACGGCAAGGAGTTGAGCGTGACGCCCTCGTCCAAGACGACGACGATCGCCAAGGTATCCTTGAGGAACACGGTGAGGCGACGAGGCGTTGATTTCATCAATCGCTTGGTGTCGTTCTACAACCAGGACGCCAACGACGAGAAGAACGAGGTGGCGCAGAAGACGGCTGAGTTCATCGAGGAGCGCATCGGCATCATCAACGGCGAGCTGGGCACTACGGAGAGCGAGCTCGCTGCCTTCAAGCAACGCTCCGGCCTGACGAATTTGACGAGCGACGCCCAGATGGCTTTGCAGGAAAGCTCGAGGTATGAGCAACAACGTACGGAGAACGCCACGCAGATCAACTTGGTGCAGTATCTCCGCAATTATATCGACGATCCTGCGAACATGGACGAGGTGATCCCTGCCAACGTGGGCCTGCGGGATCAAAACCTCACCTCTGTCATCGACCAGTACAACACGATGATCATCGAGCGCAAGCGCCTGTTGCGCACCTCTTCGGACAGCAACCCGGCCATCATCAACATGAACGCCGGCATCGAGGCTATGCGCCGCAACGTGAGGACGACGGTGAACAGTGTCTTGAGGGGTCTCCAGATCGCCAAGGCGGACATCGACCGTCAGGCGAGCAAGTTCGAGAGCCGCATCAGCGACGCCCCGAGGCAGGAGAAGGAGTTCATGACGATCTCCCGCCAGCAGGAGATCAAGGCCACGTTGTACGTCATGCTGTTGCAGAAGCGTGAGGAGAACGCCATCACGCTGGCAGCCACGGCAAACAACGGCCGCATCATCGAGGAGCCGCTCGCCGATGAGCGTCCTGTCGCCCCGAAGAGGATGGTCTTCATGCTTGCGGCGTTGATCTTGGGCCTGGCGATCCCGGTGGGCATTGTCTACCTTCATGACCTGTTGAAATACAAGATCGAGAACCGTGAGGACGTCGAGGCGATCACGGGCGTGGCTATCTTGGCGGAGCTCCCGTTGGTCAAGAAGACGGGTGAGGGCTCGATCGTGGTGCGTGAGAACAAGAACGACCTGATGGAGGAGATGTTCCGGGGGTTGCGCACGAACCTCTTGTTCATGCTAGGCAAGGACGAGCGTGTGATCCTTTTCAGCTCCACGCAACCGGGCGAGGGCAAGTCTTTCGTCGCTGGCAACTTGGCGGTGAGCTTGGCTTACTTGGGCAAGAGGGTGGTGGTGGTCGGCATGGACATCCGCAAGCCGGGCCTGAACAAGGTGTTCAATATCTCCCGTAAGATGGAGGGCATCACGAACTACCTTAGCGACCCTGATCACGTGGAGTTGTTCGACATGGTCCAGCGATCCGATATCAGCCCTAACCTCGATATCCTCCCGGGCGGTCCCATCCCCCCGAACCCGACTGAGCTGGTCGCCCGTGACGTGCTGGAGAAGGCTATCGCCCGGTTGAAGGAACGCTACGACTATGTCATCTTGGATACGGCCCCTATCGGCATGGTTACGGACACGGCGATCATCGGCCGTGTGGCCGACATGTGCGTGTACGTCTGCCGTGCGGACGTGACACCGAAGGCCGGTTTCAGCTACATCAACGTGTTGCGGCGTGAGCGTAAGTTCCCGAAGCTCGCGACGGTGATCAACGGCTTGGACATGACGAAGCGCAAGAACAGCTACGGCTACGGTTACGGCAAGAAATACGGCTACGGCAAGGGATACGGTTATGGCTACGGCTATGGTTACGGTTTCGAGGCCGGTGACAAGAAGAAATAACTAATACGCAAATCATGCAAATAACATTACTATTACTGTCGGGCTTCCTTTTCTCCGTGCTGTTCGGGATGGTGATCATCCCGAGGATCTTGGTGATCTCCCACAAGAAACGGTTATATGATGTCCCGGATTCCCGTAAGGTACATACGACGCCGGTCCCCCGTTTGGGCGGCCTGTCGTTTTTTCCGGTGATCCTGATGTCCATGTTCCTTGTGATAGGCTTCCGCCTGTACTTTTGGGATATGGACTCATCGAGCCTGTCGTTCAACATGCTCTATGAGTATCTCTTTCTGTTCGTGGGCATGACGTTACTCTATCTAGTGGGTGTCTGCGACGATCTAGTGGGTGTTGGCTACCGTTACAAGTTCGCCGTCCAGATCGTGTCGGCGTTATTATTGGTACTGTCCGGTAATTGGTTCGGTTCCTTGGGAGGCTTGTTCGGTGTGTACTCGGTTCCCGCTTGGGTGGGGATCCCCGTCACGGTCTTTATCGTGGTGTATATCACGAACGCTATTAACTTGATAGACGGTATCGATGGCTTGGCCTCCGGTTTGTGTAGCATCGCCCTGTCGGTCTTGAGCGTGATCTTCTTTATCCGCATGCAATATGTTTACGCCTTGTTGGCCATCTGTACGCTGGGAGTCCTCATGCCTTTTTGGTGTTACAACGTCTTTGGCAACGCAAACCGTGGCCATAAGCTCTTTATGGGTGATGCGGGTAGTCTTACGCTGGGCTACGTGATCAGTTTTCTGATCATCCATCTGTGCGTGTCGAATCAAGTCTTACCGGAGTTACCAAATCCCTATATGGTGATCGCTTTCTCCACGGTCTTGGTCCCTTTACTCGATGTGATCCGTGTGGTGCTTCATCGCCTTCGTAATCATCGTAACCCGTTCTTGCCCGATAAGAATCATTTCCATCACAAGTTGCTTCGTACGGGTATGCGTGTACGGATGGTGATGGTGACGATTCTGTGCGTATCTGTTTTTTTCATCGTATTGAATGTCTTATTGGCCATGAAGGTAAACGCCACCTACCTCTTGCTCTTGAACTTGGTTTTATGGTCTATCCTTCACTTGACGATCAACCGCTTCATAACGAGGCATCATAAAGAGCAAGAGCTGAAAGAGATAGGGGGTATTTTTACAAAGTAAGTCGTGAAACCGGACAATCTAGCGAGTGAATGACGAGCCGGTATCTATTTTATAAGACGAGATACTCCTCCCTTGCGTCAAAGCAAGGGCAAGCCTTGCGTATGTAAGGGCTTAATTGGTAATGTCCTAGGATGCGTGCCTCCGGATAGTCCCTTCGTAATTGCCGTAGCAGATCCATCAAGGTACACCGCTGGGCGTAGGTCCGGGTATCAGCTGGACGGCCTTGTTCGTCGAGTCCTCCCTCGTAACATATACCGATACTTTTGTCGTTCCATCCGGCTGCGTGCGCCCCGATCTGATTGACCGGCCGGCAGCGGTGCAGTTCCCCGTCCCGTGTGATATAGAAATGATAGCCGATATCGGCGAATCCCCGTGCCTTGTGCGATGAACGGAGCGCCTCCACAGGAAAATCCCTGTCATATCGTGTGGCCGAGCAATGAATTACAAGGAGGCTGACCTCCCTGTAATTCTGGTAGAAACAATAAACCTTACCCATGATAATTGAAATTGAAAATTAGAGAATACAGGATTGGATGCCAAGTGCTCCCGCGATGGCGGTAGCTACGGCGATGATCACTTTGATAATGGTACTCCATACGGATTTTTTCATGATAATTAATAATTAATAGTGAATAATGAATAATGATATCACGGTTAATATAAGAGGAAAGCTTCGCTTTCCTTCGGACGGCCTCAGCGGACGGGCGTCAAGCGAAGAGACCGCAGCGAGCACCCGGAGCATCCCTGTCTGAGCGAAGCGAGTTGGGATGCGACAGCGAGCGTAGGTCTCGAAGTAGCCCGTCAGCGTCAGCTTTGACCTTTTGGTTACTTTTGGGTCAAGCCAAAAGTGACACTAGATCTCATCAGGCGACTCAGAATCGGAACCGCCCCCTTCCTCTACCGGCGTCCCGAGTATCGTCACCTTGAGCAACGAAGTCTTCTCACCCAGCAGCGAGTACCGTCGTGCCCCGTTCAGTATGGTATAGGAAGGCGAGAATCCCGGTACGATAGTCCGTATATGCGTAGCCTTGACCTCGGGGGCGGTCGCTACCCCCTTCTCCGTGACGAAGCGGTTATAGACGGTTCCGAACCCCAGCAGCTCCACCTTGTAGCCTTTCTGGAGGTTCTTGATGACATACCGCTGGTAGCGGTCCAACACGTTCAATACGTCACCCTTCGTGAGCGAAGACTCCTCGGCGATCTGGTCGGCCGCATCTTGTGTGGACAGGGTACCGAAATAATAGGGAACCGGCTTGTACACCTCCTGCTTAGGATCCGTCTTGGGGATAAAAAACTTTCGTGCTTGAAATGCTTGTGGCATAGTTTGATAATTAAAGATTAATAATAGAAAATTAATTGCTTGCTGATCAATGTTACAAAGATAGGTTCCGCCGTAAGGGGCGGTGATGCCGATTGATGCCCGGGGTAGGGAATAACGATTAATTAACATGGGACGCAGTGATAACCGCCGGTTTCTTACGCTGCCTATCGTAAGCCCCTTTGAATAGGCATTATAAGAAGCCTTGGATGGGCATTGTAAAGACCTTAGAATACCCATCCAAGTTGACAGTTGACTAGTGACAGTAGGCTGTTTTTATTTACCTCTGTGCGCAACTGTCAACTAATTTACGGTTCTCCTAGGTAGTGGATGATTAATCTGATCTGTCGGGGCGTGAATATACGTTGCTCGGGGCGGTAGCCCGTCTCCAGCAGCTTGTCGTGCAATTCCGTGCATCGAATGATCCAACGACGTAAGCGGTTGCAAGCTTGATGGGAGGCCAGCTCAGGGAAATAGGATGCCGCCAGTGCAGACTTTCTTAATGGTAAGGACATTTGATTTATGATTTATAGATTTGGGAGAATGAAACTTTCAAACTTTCAAACATTCGTCCCCCCCTCACACACACACGCCCGTGGGGTACGTTATATAGGGGTGTGAGGGAGGCCGGGATTACTTATGGGTGACACGGCCGCCGAAGCTGTACTCGCCCCGGCCGTTCTTCTCCAGCGTGCCTCGTTCCTGCATTCGCTTGAGACAGGTATCTAGGGTGGCGGTGGGGATGTTGTTCCTCTCTGCTTCCTCCAAGGCCTGTTGTCGGTTGAAAGAGAGTGGAAGGGCCGCGAAGAGAGCCTCTTGGGGCGTGGGCGTGCGAGAGCGTGGCACCTCGTCAGACGGAAGCAGGGAGAGTATGCCCGCCGAATGACGGTAGAGCGGCTCCACGAGCGAGAGGACGGCTTGAAAATCGTCATCGTTGATGCGTAACTCTAGGGAAGGAACGATACCGTCCCGTACGTTCTCCTCCGGGATCTCGAGGGCAGGCGAGAGACCGGGACAATTGAGGATTGAAAACTGAGAATCGAGAATGGCTTGTGGGATGAGGAGACTCTCCACCGATCGTAGGAAGGCCACCACGGAAGCGATCCGGCAGATATTGATAGCGATACGGGCCACGGAGCTTCGCATCGGATAACCGTAGGAAAGACCGGCGTGCCCGAATATGCGTGCGAAGCAGCTGTTGAATCGCTCCTTTTGCGTGTCGGAGAGATGGAATTGTATGATATTGACCCTCTCACGCAGGTAGTCCACGAGCATTTTCCACTGCTTCCCCCAATCGGAGAAGAGGCTATCCATGTCCTCGTCGCCCTGCTCGAACTGATCCGCCCACTCGTCGATGGGTGGCATCCGGTAGAACAATTGGCGTGAGAACAACCCGTTCTCGGCCGAGGGAATGAGTGGCCGTACCTGCGCCGGGGTCCCGCTTAACAAGACACTGAGGTAAGAGGCCGGGCACTCCCGATATTCCCGGTTCGTGCGTCGGTTGAAAGCCAGTCGCTCGTGGTCGTGGCATTTACGCAAGGTATCGCTCCAGTGCCCGTGCTCGGTGCCGATGGCCGTGCTCACGGTATCGGCCTCGGTCTCGCAGATCAGCCCTATGCCGTCGGCCTCGATGAGGTTCTCCAGCACGCCGGTGCCGGAATTGTTACCGGCGATAAGGAACATCTTGAGGGGAGGCATCTCGGGCTCCGGCGTATCGGATTTTTTCTTGCCCAGCGAGTCCCAACGGCTCTTCTCCTCCCGGTAAGCTTTATGCCTCTGCCGGTAGTTCGCCATCATCGCCTCATGTATCGGCTCGGCAAGCCGGCGTGTCCAAGCGAGGGCTCCCTTTCCCGAGGCGGGAGGGGCGACGATGAACGTTTGCAGGCAAGGGTAGTAGAATTTTCGCCCGTACGATATCCGGATCGATTTGTTGAGTGTCGCTCCCAACACGGTGATACCTCCCAGCAGGAGGATATCCTTTTGGGCGGGGGTATCGCCCCGGTCGATCATCCGTTTGAGGAAAGCGGGCCAAGGATACTCCGGAAAGGCGGGCGGGACATTTTTCACGGACTGTTCCTCGTGCGTACACGTGTGCGTGTGTGAAGGAGGCGTGAATGTTTGAAAGTTTGAAAGTTTCCCGGCCTCGGCCAAGGATTTGTCCAGTTTCACGCCGGCTAGGTCCGCCAAGTGGAATACGGATCCCAAGCCATTCCGTCCATTGCCTCCTTTGAGGGCATGGTCGTATAGCTTATCCGCCTCGGTAGAGACATATTTCTCCGACATCCGGCAGATACGATGAAAGAATGTCCGGCCGGCCTCTCCGCAATCGTTGGCGATGGCGAAGGCGATCGGCATATACTCTTGATAGGTGGGAGCGATGTTCGCCCCCTGTTTCTCGATGGCGGCAACGAGCCGCTCCAGATCTGATAATGGGTTCACGATGAATGAATAATGAATGGTGAATAATGAATGAATAACGATTTATAACTGCCAACTGTCACTTGTCCTCTGTCAACGATTCCGGTCTCCTAGCCTCGCTGAGGGATCGTGGCAAAGGAAGCAAGCCCGTGAGAGGTCTGCGTTCGTGGCATCAGCTTTCAGCCCGTATTTCCACTCAAGGTATTCCCAAGCGAATCGTACCGCCTCGTCGAAAGACTCCTCTACGGTTTTCTTGATCGACAGGCGATAGGGTACGAGGAGCTTGATTCCCGTGGTACTGGGACTCACGAAGGAGAGATCGGGGCGTAGCCGCTCATCGGCGAACAGCGTGTCCCTCCAACAGATCGCCTCTTCGGGTGAGGAGAGGTGATCGATGTCGATGACGAACTCGCCCGAGGGCACGAGCAAGTGATCTTCCTTGCGGTAGGAGAAGATACCGGCGGGCGTGACATAGGGTAGCAAACTCTGTTTCAGCCGCCTGAACCGTTTCTCGTCGCTCGATGCGGCACGTACCTGATCGGTACGCTCACGCAGCCACTCGCTGGTGGTGATATAGGCGTACAATTGACTGACACAGACGACCCCGTTCGGTACTTGATTGGTGATGGGGGCGTTGAAAAAGGAAAAGATAGACTCTTTCATGATCGGATAAAATAAATTGATTATTCGGTTACTGCCGGTAAAGGAACGCGTTCCTGCCCGTTCCCGGAATAGCGATGGACGGGACGGGTACGGAAACGGACGTACGGTGGATGAAATGAGGATAGAAATAAAATATACCCCCGTGAAAGGGGTGATTATTGTTAACACTTAAATTAAAAACGGATATGACAGAAAATCAAGAGCGGGCGGAACAGGCACGTTCTGCCTTTACGGTCAATGGAGGTAACGTGCAGATCCTGCCCAATGCCACCATCGCTATCCAGAACATCCATTGGGGTGACGGGACGGTGACACGGACGGAACGTTGGATTACGCCCGCGGAATCGGGACTTCATGAGTCTCCGTCTCCTCCGATAAACTCTCCTGCCCCTCCAGTGACGGCTGAACCCTCCTCGTTGGCCTTGTTCATCCCGGACGAGGCGACCCGTCTTGTCTACGAGGCCCGCCTATGCGCCTGCCCGGACACGGTCACCCTTTGCCAGACGGTATTGACAGACCTTTACAACGAGATCCTAGCCGACTACTCGTCTCCCCTCAAGCTGGTCAAGAGCCGTGCCTTCATCAGCGCCCTCTTGCCTCACCTCACGTTCGTGAACGGGGCGAATGTACCGAGCATTCGATATGGGATCAGGAAGTATGTGCTGGGGGAAGGGTGAGATAAAAAAGTGTGTGAATGATATAGAGAATATTCGTATGAAAGGAATCGTTTTAGCTGGTGGCTCGGGTACCCGATTATACCCGATCACTAAGGGAGTGAGCAAGCAGTTGCTTCCTATTTTTGATAAGCCGATGGTGTATTATCCTATTAGTGTGTTAATGCTGGCGGGTATCCGGGAAATCTTGATCATATCAACGCCATACGATTTGCCCGGATTCAAGCGTCTGCTTGGGGATGGCTCTGATTATGGTGTGTGTTTCGAGTATGCGGAGCAGCCATCGCCGAATGGATTGGCGCAGGCATTTACTATTGGTGCTGAGTTCATCGGTGATGACAGCGTTTGCTTGGTGCTAGGTGATAATATCTTCCATGGTAATGGATTTACATCGATGCTAAAGGAGGCGGTTCGTACTGCTGAGAAGGAGAATAGGGCTACTGTTTTTGGCTATTGGGTGAGTGATCCGGAGCGTTATGGCGTAGCCGAGTTCGATCAGACCGGCAATTGCTTGAGTATTGAGGAGAAGCCGGAATGCCCTAAGAGCAACTATGCCGTGGTCGGATTGTATTTCTACCCGAACAAGGTTGTTGATGTAGCTAGCAGCATTCAACCGTCCGTTCGCGGCGAGTATGAGATTACTACGGTCAACCAACGATTCTTGGAGGATGGAGAGCTGAGAGTCCAAACTTTAGGCCGGGGTTTCGCTTGGCTGGATACCGGTACGCACGACTCTCTGAGCGAGGCTTCTGCTTATATCGAGGTGTTGGAGAAGCGTCAGGGATTGAAAGTGGCCTGCTTGGAGGGCATCGCTTATCGTCAAGGATGGATCACGGAGGAGCGTATGCGAGAATTGGCGCAGCCGATGTTAAAGAATCAGTATGGTCAATACTTACTGAAAGTAATTGAGGAATTAAAGGAGACAGGAGATCCGAATTTAGGTTAAGATGGAGGTAATAAAGACAGATATAGAGGGTGTAGTGATCATTGAGCCGAAGGTGTTCGATGACGCTCGGGGATACTTTTTCGAGAGTTTCTCGCAACGTGAGTTTGAGGAGAAGGTTCGTAAGATAAATTTTGTACAAGATAATGAGAGTATGTCCTCATACGGAGTGATGCGTGGCTTGCATTTCCAGAAACCTCCCTTTACTCAAAGCAAGTTAGTGCGTTGCGTGAAAGGATGCGTCCTTGATGTAGCCGTGGATATTCGCAAAGGAAGCCCAACGTATGGTAAGCATGTGGCTGTTGAGTTGAGCGAAGAGAATCATCGCCAGTTTTTCGTGCCTAGAGGGTTCGCTCATGGATTTGCGGTATTGAGTGAGATAGCTGTTTTCCAATACAAATGCGATAATTTCTATGCTCCGCAAGCGGATGGGGGCATCCGTATAAAGGATGAGAGCCTAGGCATAGATTGGCGGATACCGATGGACAAGGTCCTTCTTTCGGAGAAGGACATAAAACATCCTTGTTTGGAGGATTTTGATTCACCGTTTGATTATCATGTAAATTTATACCCTGAATTTGAATAAGATGAATATATTGGTGACTGGTGCCAACGGGCAGTTGGGAAACGAGATGCGTATCATCGCTCGGGAAAGTGACGACCACTATGTATTCACGGATGTGAATCAAGTGGAAGGCGTAGAGACCGGCTTTTTGGATATTACGGATTTGGAGGCGGTGAGGAAGATGGTCGCGGCGCAGCGTGTAGATGTTATCGTGAATTGCGCCGCCTATACCAATGTGGATATGGCTGAAAGTAATGAGGAATTGGTGGAGAAGTTGAACGCTGAGGCTCCGGAAAACTTAGCCAAGGTAATGAAAGAGACCAATGGTTTTTTAGTGCAAATCTCGACAGACTATGTGTTTGGTAAAGAACCGTACAATGTGCCTTGTCAAGAGAATCAACAAGGAACCCCCACCGGAGTTTATGGTATGAGCAAATTGCATGGTGAGCAGAAGATTCAAGCTATCGGTTGCAAGCATGTGATTATCCGTACGGCTTGGTTGTACAGTGAGTTTGGCAAGAACTTCTGTAAGACGATGATGAACCTTACGGCTATCAAACCACATCTTAAGGTCGTGTTCGACCAGGTGGGAACACCCACATACGCCTTGGATTTGGCGAAAGCCATTGAGACGGTGTTGAAAGATTATGCGGATAAAAAAAACGAACATGATTATGACAAGACCGGTATCTATCATTACTCCAACGAGGGGGTATGCTCATGGTTTGACTTCACGAAATCGATCGCTGAATACAATGGCACGACCGCTTGCGATGTGCAGCCCTGTCATAGCGACGAGTTTCCCAGCCCTGTAAAACGTCCATTTTATTCGGTATTGGATAAATCTAAAATCAAGGAGACATTCGGTATTCGGATCCCTTATTGGACAGAATCGCTGAGACAATGTATTGCTAACATAAAAAACAAATAAACAGAATCATGTCAAAACGAAATATAGTAATCACTGGTGGAGCAGGCTTCATTGGCAGTCATGTTGTACGCTTGCTCGTGAATAAATATCCGGAGTATAACATCTTCAATTTGGATAAGTTGACCTATGCTGGCAACTTGGCTAACTTGAAGGATGTCGAGGATAAGCCTAACTATAGGTTCATAAGGATGGACATCTGCGACTTCAAGGCATTCTATCAATTGATGCAGGATAAGCAGATCGATGGCATCATTCATTTGGCGGCCGAGAGCCATGTTGATCGTTCCATTAAAGATCCGTTCACCTTCGCCCAAACTAATGTGATGGGTACGCTGGCGCTATTGCAGGCAGCTAAGCTGTATTGGGAGAGTCTACCGGAGAGGTACGAGGGCAAACGCTTTTATCATATCTCTACGGATGAGGTGTATGGAGCGTTGACCATGAATTATCCGGAGGGCATTGAGCCACCGTTCACGACAACAGCGTCGTCCAGTGAACATCATTTGGCATACGGGGATGATTTCTTCTATGAGACGACAAAGTATAATCCACATTCGCCCTATTCAGCGAGTAAGGCAAGTTCAGACCATTTTGTACGTGCCTATCACGATACTTATGGTATGCCGACCATCGTGACAAACTGCTCAAATAACTATGGCCCCTATCAATTCCCGGAGAAACTGATCCCGCTTTTCATCAACAACATCTGTCATCGTAAGCCGTTGCCAGTCTATGGCAAGGGCGAGAACGTGCGTGACTGGCTGTTTGTGGAGGATCATGCCCGTGCGATCGATACGATCTTCCATCACGGAAAAATCGCTGAGACCTACAATATCGGCGGTTTCAACGAGTGGAAGAATATCGACATCATCAAAGTGCTGATCAACACGGTGGATCGCCTGTTAGGTAGAAAAGAAGGGGAGGACTTGGATTTGATTACCTACGTGACCGATCGCCTCGGCCATGACGCACGCTATGCTATTGATTCCACCAAGTTGCAAAAAGAACTCGGTTGGGAACCGAGTTTGCAATTCGAGGAGGGGATCGAGAAGACTGTGCGCTGGTATTTGGATAATCAGGAGTGGATGGAAAATGTGACTAGCGGGGAGTATCAGAGGTATTATAAGGAGATGTATAGTAAATAGTTTTTGTAAATGGATGAGCTATTCGTAACGTTATATAAAGAATAATTGTATGATACAGACTAAAGAAGATTTGGCCTATTATTTATCGCAAGACAGGAAAGCTTTGGGTATTGCTAATGATGGATTTGTTCAACGCTTGAGACTTCTGGGATATGGTGCTTTCAAAAGCCACTTAGGAAGGCTGAGTATTATAATAATGCATACCCTGGAAATCTGCTTTCGAAAAATGTGGGAGGGTGATAATGAGGTGTTTATCTAAAATTAGGCTGAAACGTATTTCTGTGAGGTTGGGCTTCTCTGTACCATTGAACGTATTTGGTCCAGGCCTAAGCATCGCTCATTATGGGACGATTGTAGTAAATCCCAATTGCCAGATAGGTTCATTTTGTCGGATTCATGCTAATACAAATTTAGGGGTAAGTGCTGGGTATAAGGAAGCTCCACGTTTAGGGAATCGTTGTTATATTGGGCCTGGAGCAATTCTTTTTGGTGACATAATATTGCCAGCGATACAACTATAGGAGCGAATGCGACAGTGAATTGCAGTTGTGACAAGGAACATGTTGTTTTGGCCAGTACTCTGGCAAAAATAGTTAAAGACTATATGCCGAACTGGTTAGAATTTAATCAAGTGAAATTATAGAATCATTGTATGAATTCGATCAGAAATTTATATGCTCGTTATAAAGTAATATTTGACAACATCCTATTTGTTTCACTAATCCAGCTTTTCGGCTTACTCGCTCCGTTGATTACCTATCCTTATCTAGTGGATGTGTTGGGGATGGAATTATACGGATTAGTGATAACGGCGCAGATTTTGGTTGGGTATATGGTATTGGTAATTGATTTTGGATCAAATAGTGTATGCGCCAAAAATGTATCTATCCATAGGGAAGATAAGCAGAAACTATCGGAAATAGTTAGTTCTGTCTTACTTATTCGTTTGAAACTTTGGCTAATTTGTTTGTTTGCGTATGTTTTGCTTGTTTTCATAATACCTACCTATAATGAATATAAGACCTTGTTCTTATTTTCTTATCTACTTACGTTGAATGAGTTGATTTTTCCTCAGTTCTATTTCCAGGGTATAGAAAAGATGAAAGTCGTGGCATTTTTGAATATATTAGTAAAGCTAGTTTTTATTTCTCTGGTTTTTTTCCTTGTGAAAGAGAAAGGTGATTATTTATTGGTACCTGTGCTCTATGGAATTGGTTATTTGATAGCAAGCATCATATCGTTATTATTGATATTCATGAAGGATAAGATCCGTTTCATGATAACAGACTATCGTACGCAATATAATTACCTGAAAGAGTGTTCTCCCATATTGGCTACAGATATGGTTTGTACAGTAAAGGACAAATTGAACCAAGTATTGGTGGGATTGTTCGTTAGTATGGGGGATGTTGTAATCTATGATTTGGCATTGAAATTGATGGGTATAATGCAAAAGCCTTCAAATATTATAACGACTGTATTACTACCTCGATTCTCAAAAAATAAAAATGTGAGGACTTTAAAGTATGTTATGGTTTTTATCTTCTTTTTGAGTTTATTTTTGGTTCTGATTGTGAATCTGTTTCTTCCGTGGATTGTGAAACTTTTCCTCCATAGTGAGATTGATTTATTACCATTAAGAATGTTCTCTATTGTGCCGATATTTCTAAGTGTAAGTATTGTTATTGGTAATAATTTTTTTATTGGATTTGGATATAATAAGTATGTTCTTTATTCTATTATCATAACTTCTACGTTTTATCTTTTTGCTTTATTTGTTGTTTGGATATTGGGATACATTCATAGTTTATATAGTTTTGTTTTTATTGCTATTATTTCATATTTAATAGAATTGTTGTATCGTTTGTTCGTTTTTTACAGAAAGACAATCTATTAAATGATATATATTAGATTGAAGATTGCCATATTTCATATTAATTGTTTAATGTTAAAATTAGAATATATAATGAAGTGTAATAATATTATTAGATCTTTAGTGGAAGGAATATTGCCGGATAAGCTTTGGTTGTCATTACGTTATTATATGACGTTTGATAAGTTTCTGAACTGGCATAATCCGAAAAGCCTGACAGAAAAGATGCAATGGCTAAAAATTTATGATAGAAGGCCAGAATATACCATTATGGTAGATAAGGTGAAAGCTAAAAAATGGGTTTCTGAGCGTATAGGTGATAAATACATAATTCCAATTTTAGGTGTGTGGGAAAAGGCTGAAGATGTTGATTTTGACCTTTTACCTGACCGTTTTGTGATAAAATGTAATCACAATAGCGGTACAGGTATGTATATTTGTAAGGATAAGTCTAAAATGGATAAAGATTTCGTTATTCAAGAGTTAAAGAAAGGTTTGAGAGAAAATTATTATAAGAAATGGAGAGAGTGGCCCTATAAGAATGTTCCTCGTAGAATCTTTGCGGAGAAATATATGGAAGATAGTATCTCTAATTCAGCTGATGGATTATCTGAGAATGTTTTGACTGATTATAAATTTTTTTGTTTTAATGGTGAGCCATTTATGATGTATAAGTCTAAAGATTATTCTGAACATACTTATACTGATTTTTTTGACATGAACTACCAGCGTTTACCTATACGTATGAAAGACCCTAACAGTAATGAACCTGCTGTAAAGCCAATTGAGTTTGAAGAGATGAAATTTTTAGCGCGTAAACTTAGTCAAGGAGTACCTTTTTTACGGGTTGATTTTTATATAATCGATCATCAGGTCTATTTTGGAGAGTTGACGTTTTTTCATAATGCAGGTTTTGGCCCTATCAATCCTCCAGAATGGAATTTAAAGTTGGGAGAGATGTTGAATTTAGAGAATTTGAAAGGTAAACACTCAAAAAACACTTATAGTAAAGTGTTCTAGATTTGTTACTAGTTTAATATGATTACTACATTTCTTAATTTCAATTCAAAAAATGGATTAGATTCTAATATAGCTCAATTATGGTACAGTTATAAAATGTTTGTTTAAATGTATCAACAATGTGTAGATATTTATTTTGTTTAAAAAAAGATGAGTTTGTTTCAAAGTTTTGTATTTTATCATGTAATCTTTGCTTCAATATTGTGGCTTCTATGGCTGGGCTCCCGAAATAGAACACTTGCTAATTTAGGGGTATTGATTTTGATCTTGGTATCAATCTTCCGTTTTGATATAGGAAATGACTATGAGAACTATATGTTGATAATTGAAGATTCAAAAAGGTTGTTCCAATCATGTGATAGTATGTGGAATACCTTATTTGTAAATAGTACATATTTTGGTATAGAGCCTATCTTCGAACTACTTATTTGGATCTTTCATGTTTTGGATAATACCTATTTGTATGTCATAGGTCTATATTCATTGCTTTTTATATTAATTATATATAAAGTGTTGGAAGAAAATGGTGAACTGTTTTGGGGAATGTTTATTGTTTTTGCTTTACCTATTTTATTTACATCTTATGATCAAATTAGACAGGCGGTATCAATAGCTATATTCATCTATGCAATAAAATATATAGAAAAGGGTGATTTTAAGCACTATTGTTATTGTATGCTACTTGCTTCTTTGTTTCATTTCAGTGCATTGTTGATAACACCAATATATATAATACGTAAAATAAAACCTAGAATTAAGTTTTATTGTCTTGTTGTGCTTATTATGTATATAGGTCTTTTGTTTGATTTTTGGTCTCAGTTTAGGCTTCTTCTGTTTAATAGTATTGGGTTATATTCGCATTATGCTGAATCAGATAGACAATTAGGAGCTATGGAATACAGCTCTGGTCTTGGAATCCTTTTTTTGATGCTTTTTTATTCGTTTTTAATGGTGAAAATGGCTCATCGTAAACCTGTTTATTCAAATCTGTTATTTTGTGGATTGGTTTTATTGTTGTTTTCTACTGGAAATTTGAATATAGATCGTATGTCTAATTATTTCTGCTGGGTGTCAGTGCTTGCATTTCCTGCTTTTATTAAATATGAAAGAAGAAGGTTAATCATCCTATGTTCTGTCTTATTGTTAATGGTATATTTTGAAAGAAATTTAGTAGGAGGTGTGAGGGGATGCATTCCTTATGATTCTGTATTTAGCGAAAATTTTGAGAATAAAAGGTTACGTATTAGGTGGTATAATTTTGATTGATATAACGTATAAGGTGTGAATAAGAACGTAATATATACTTGTTTAACAGGAAACTATGATGGTTTAAAACAACCAAAGTATATCTATGATGGATATGATTATATTTGTTTTTCAAATGAGTTTTCTGAATCTCATATTGGAATATGGGAAATCCGTAAGATACCTTTTGAGACAAATGATAAATTGAGACTGTCTAGGTTTGTGAAGATAAATCCTCATTTAGCTTTACCAGAATATGAATATAGTCTGTGGATGGACTCAAATTTACAGATTGTAGGTGATGAACTAAAAGATAAATTGGACGAACTAATCCAAAAAGATACATTTATGGCTTTTGTGCCTCATCCTATATATAATTGTATTTATGCGGATGCTTTTAAATGTATATGGGATGGTCGTGATTCTTACTCAATGATAAAAAAGCAGGTAAAATATTTGAAAAGTCAAGGTTATCCTTTTGGCAATGGACTGTATGAGAATAATTTGATTTTTAGGAAGCACAATCATTGCTCATCGGTTACTGTTTCGGAAGCTTGGTGGAAAATGTATATGACATACTCGAAAAGGGATCAATTGAGCCTTTGCTATGTACTTTGGGCTAATCATATCAATAGTGTCGAATTATTGCTTCCTCATGGAGTAAGTACTCATAACTATGAGGCTATAAAAAGGGTGAAACATAATCCTAATTCGTTATGGAAACGAATTCAAGGAGCAGTAAAAAGAACTTACTATAGGTTTTTGCTTTGTTTGTTTGGATTGTAGCTTAATTCTTGGCAAAAAAGTGCTACGTTTCCATGGAACTGAAAGTCTATATTGTATTCTAAATTTATAATTGTGCGTTTTCTTGGAATATAGAGTTCGAAAAAATCGTACCATATTCCTATTCTTTCAATGAACAAAATAGTAGTTCTTCTCTCTACCTATAATGGGGAGCGTTTTTTTGTGCCCAGCTGGATAGCTTGTTGGCCCAAGAGGGTATGAAACTGAAAGTGTTAGGAGAGATGATAGGGCTTCAATGGTACATCGGATTTATTGATCGCTTATAAAGAACGGTATCCGATGATCTTTGAAGTATTTGAGGGGGAAAACGTTAGTTTTGCCATGAGTGATTACTACAGAAGGCAATTGAGCGATACAATGATGCTGATTATTTTGTCTTTTGCGATCAAGATGATGTTTGGATGCCGGATAAATTGAAGGTGGTAGCGGTAGTTGATCAGCTAAAAGATGAGGATCATTTTATTCCGTTGATTTGCTACTCTAATACCATATTGGTAGATGTGAATTTAGGTGTTATTAGGGAGGCATGGGATTAAGGGAGGGTCGCACTGACTAAGGAGTGGGCATTGATACAAAGTTTCGCTACTGAATGTACGATGTTGTTCAATAGGATGGCGGCTGAAACATACGTGACTACTTGTCTGAAGTGATTAAGGTGCATGACTTCTTGATGTACCAAATTGTGCATGTTTTTATGCAAGGTGATTTAGGATGATAAATCTCATATCTTATATTGTTAATATGTTGATAGTCAAATGGAAAATGGCGTTTTATGAGAAGGATGCGTAAATGTATGGAAGGAAATTATAAAGAACATGTATTGGGACTTCAAAATCGACGTTTCTTGTTGGCTTATGAGAATTTGCTTTCCGTGGAGGATGTGTGGCTTATCTCTAGTTTTGTCTTCTATCGAAAGAGTTGGTTAACCAGGTTACTCTTGTTGTTTGATGGAAAGATTAAATATAACAGCTTAGAGTCCAATTATTATCTTGAAAAAATTGTCAAGGGGGAGATAGGCTTTCCTCGATTTTCTTATCAGGCGCTTATGCCGTTTACTGTGTGTGAAGGTTTATGAGGGAATCTGTGGCAATAGTAGTTGTCTTGTATAAAGCAGAGTTGAGTTTATTCCATAAGGATCTATTAAAGAATGGAAATATCACTCTAATAGTCGTGGATAACACACCCGGTAGAGATTTGGATTTAAGGGCGGATAGGCTGGTGTATATCCCTTTGGGGGATAATCTGGGTATTGCGACGGCACAAAATGAAGGGATCGGGCAAGCTCGTGAATCGGGATGTGACTATGTGATTTTCTTCGATCAAGATAGTGTGATCCCTGAGGGGTATGCTAACAGGATGGTTGAGGAATATAAGCGTATTAATGGATTAGTGCCTAATCTGTTTTTGTTGGGCCCGACAGTAACAAATGGCCGTACTAAAGAAGTGTATAAATCGACAATCCATCGGGATGTATGGGCGGCAGAGGATTTTATATTGAGGCGAGAGATTATCAGTTCGGGCAGTTGTGTCGCCCTGCGGAAAATAGAGGAGGTGGGACTAAATGATGATTACTTATTTATTGATTATGTGGATTTTGAATTGTGTTGGAGGGCTAATAACAAAGGTTTTGTGAATGGTTTAACCACAAATATTAAACTTATTCATTATGTAGGGCAACAAGAGTACCGGATATTTAACCAGCTTGTCATCATTTCAGCCCCGATACGATATTATTATCAAGTACGAAATTATTTATGGTTAATTAGACGTTGTTACGTCCCAATGCAATGGAAGATTAATCGTGCGATTAAGTTAATTGTATTTCCAATTTCTTTTCCTTTCAAGGTTAGGTGTTGGCGAGAGATTTATGTGCAAATGTTTAGAGGTGTAAAAGATGGATTATTAGATAAAAGATATGGTAAAAGTAGGAGTGGTAATGGTGTTATATAACCCTGATTTTGAGGTGACAAAGAAAGCTCTGTCATCATTGGCTAGTCAGGTAGACCAAATATGCGTAGTGGATAATTCTCCTTCTGACCACTCGGAGGTGCTGGGCGGTTATGAGTCGGTAGAGTATAAACCATTGCTGAAGAATGTAGGTATTGCTGCTGCACAGAATATAGGCATTCGTCATTTTATAGATTTAGGTTATGATTTCGTACTTTTTTCGGATCAAGATTCGATTGCATCAGAGAAAGTGGTGAGCAAGTTACTTGAAAATTATCAAGCGCTTCAAAAGAAGGGAATAAAGGTTGGAGCGGTAGGAACCCGGGCGATTAATCGGCAGAGTGGAATGCCGTATGGGGATAAGTCAAAAATGATAGCGAGGTTTTCTAAAGAAACCTTTGTTAATTCATCCGATATCATTGATCTCGAGGATATCATTGCTTGATGTAGGAGGGTTTGATGAGTCTTTGTTTATTGATGGCGTAGACCATGAATGGTGTTGGCGGGCATGGCATAAATCGCAATGGCGATCTTTTGTCGTTGAAGACGCTAAGATTAACCATCAATTAGGGGAAGGTGATAAAAAAGTGGCTTCAAGATCGATAGCCATTGCTTCTCCGTTTAGGATGTATTATCAGTTTAGAAATTATTTGTGGCTTTGCCGAAGAGACTATGTCCCCGGATATTGGAAAAAGAAGAATGGCGTAAAATATTTAGTGAAATTATTTTATTTCCCGATTTGTATCGCACCAAGGGCAATGTATTTAAAACATATTATACATGGGGTTATAAGAGGATTGAACCCGGTTAAATCTAATTGGCCTATATTCTTAATATTAAGCAGTTTGACTAAGAATTTAATGGGAGGGTAAATGTCTGATAATAAGAAATATACAGGCGGTTAATCCTGTTGTTTCATCTTATCCATTGGTTGCATGATGGGTAAGATCTCTGTTTGTATAGCTACCTATAATGGGGCAAAGTATATTAAGGAGCAGCTGGAATCTATATTGTGCCAGCTATCGGAAGATGATGAGGTGATTGTGTCGGATGATAGTTCTACTGATGAAACTTTACAACGAATAGCAGAACTTGATGATAGCAGAATTCAGATTTATATATTTGATAGAGATAAAAGTGGTCTGTCGCTGATTAATCTAGTAACAACAAATTTTGAGAATGCTTTAAAGATGGCTACTGGAGAGATTATCTTTTTAGCGGATCAAGATGATGTATGGTGTGAGAATAAGGTTAAGATAATGTCATTGATACTAAAAGAATATGATTATGTGGTAAGTGATTGCTATTTGACAGATTCAAATCTTATTGTTAAAAGTAATACCCGTTTTGATGGAAGCGTTACATTGAGCCGTTGGAAGGCACTTTATAAACCCACTCCTTGGCAGGGTTGTTGTGCGGCTTTTAGGCGGAGCGTTTAGGAAAAGTCTTTGCCTTTTCCTAAAGGAATACAATCTCATGACCGTTGGATAGGTTATGTCGCTTCCTTCTTTTTTACTTATAAAATTCTTGAAGATCCTCTTATATTTTATAGGAGACATGATACGAACGCTTCTACATCAACAGGTAAATCTAGAAATGGTATAGTCTATAAAATAAGAACCCGGTTGAAATATATTTATGAACTTATAAAATTGAAATTTCGGTAATATGGCGAACTTTTCTACAAAGGAACGATTAATAGCATCGTTTCTTTCTGCTACACCAGGATTGAAAAGATTGGTTAAGCAGATATATATAACTATTAATGCAGTTATTTATCATAAAGACTACAATGCAAAGATTCTGGATTCAAGAGTGAATGAAATAGTTTCTTTTTATTCTGACTCGGAAAGTTTTGGCGGTTATTATGATAAGACTTCCATTAATAATAAAGGGATGGTGTTAGTGAATATTCCGACACAATCAACCGCTGTTAAGCCCAATCCTAGATTTCCCGTAGGAATAAGGGTTGTTGATTTGAGGACGAGGCAAAAGGTGAATTTAATAGATAGTGAAACTTATACATGGCAGCAAGGAGTACGATCTCAATGGATTGATGATGATGTCGTTGTTTTCAATGTCTTGAAGGATAATAAGTATAAGGCATTGGCATATTCATTAGATGAACGGATTGTAGTAAAAGAGTTTGAGTTTCCTGTGCAGGATGCTTATCTCAAAGATTATTTCTTGTCAATAAATTATAGTAGAATAATGGCGTTACGTCCGGATTATGGATATCGTAGTCTTGCTATTCCTTCTAGGACGGAATTAGAGTGTTTGGATAATGATGGTATTTGGTATGTCTCATATAATGATGGCGAGAGTAAATTACTTTATACTTTGCAAGAGATCATATCCGTCGAACCTAAAGATACTTTTGATGTAAGTCTTCATAAAGTGAATCATTTAATGATAAAACCTGATGGAAAAGGATTTATTTTCATACATCGATGGTATAGAGGAAAACGTAGGTTTGACCGTTTGATGTATTCGGATTTCAAGAGAATGAAAGTTCTGGCTGATGACGAAATAGTCAGTCACATGTGTTGGGTAGATGATAATACTGTGTTTGGTTATCTTCGTTATGAGGGTAAGGATGGTTTCTATTTTATAGATATAAATACTGGAAAGTTTACTTTGTGTGACAAGATGACGGAATTGGCTACAGGTGATGGGCACCCGACAGTATATGGAGAGTGGATCGCATTTGATACTTATCCGGATAAAAGCAGGATGCAGCATCTTTATCTTTATCATATAAAAACGTGTGAGTTGTTTCCTTTATTAGAACTATATCATGGACTGAAATATACAGGGGAGTGTCGTTGTGATTTGCATCCTCGTTTTTCTAAAGATGGACGATATGTTTTTTTTGATACGGTTTATTTGGGTAAGCGGACTCTTTGTTATATAGATATATCACGGATTGTAGTATGAGTATTTCAGTATTAATGTCTGTTTATAAATCAGAGAAAGCAGACTACTTGGCTCGAGCCTTGCGGAGTGTTTGGACGGATCAAACCTTGAAACCGGATGAGATTGTTTTGGTTGAAGATGGACCATTGGGTGATGAATTGATACGTGTCATTATTGATTGGAAGTCTTTGTTGAGGGAACGCTTGGTTTTATTGAGGAATGATTGTAATTTGGGATTAACTAAATCTTTGAACAAGGGGCTGAGTGTGGTAAAATCAGATTTTATCGCTCGTATGGATAGCGATGATATATCGCATCCATTGCGATTTGAGAGGCAGGTGAGGTATCTGAAAGAACATCCGGAGGTATCGGTGCTTGGAGGTGCTTTGCAAGAGTTTGATGCGGAGCATGAGGATTTGGGTATACGTCATTATCCTCTGACAAATAAAGATGTAAAAAGTTCTATTTGTAAAGCATCACCATTGGCTCATCCGACTGTGATGATGCGTCGTTTTATATTTGACAATGGATTAAGGTATGATGAGCGTTATCGAACGAGCCAAGATCTCGCTTTGTGGTATGATGTACTCTGTAAGGGATATCAGATCGGAAATATCAAGGATGTAACGATTTATTTTCGCCGAGAAGGAGATGTCTTTAAGCGAAGAAATAAAAGAAAAAATACTTTCAATGAGTTTAAGATTTATGTCAATGGGATCTCTCGTTTGTATGGACGTTTCTCTTGGCGTTATATTTATCCGATAGCTCGTTTGATGTTTAGGTTGCTTCCTGTCTCGGTAGTGAGAAATATCTATGGAAGTAATATTCGTAAAAGGATCTTAGAATAATTTCTTACACAAATCTTTTTTCAACATACATATTTATGAAGGTTTTATTGACCGGCTCCGCCGGTTTTATCGCCTCGTTTGTCGCACGGCGTTTACTGGAGCGGGGAGACGAGGTTGTGGGCTTGGATAATATCAATGGATATTATGATACGGCCTTGAAGTATGGTCGCTTGAAGGAGGCGGGCATACGGGAAGAGGAGGTGGATTGGTATAAATTGACTCCGAGCCATACGTATGAGAGATACCGCTTTATCCGGATGAATCTGGAGGATCGGCAGGCGATGCGGATGCTTTTCGCCAACGAGGGGTTCGATGCGGTGGTGAATCTGGCCGCCCAAGCAGGCGTACGTTATTCGATCACGAATCCATATGCGTACGTGGAATCGAACTTGGATGGTTTTATCAATGTGCTGGAGGGATGCAGGCACCATCAGGTGAGTCATTTGGTGTATGCCAGCTCTAGCAGCGTGTATGGGCTGAATGCGGATGTGCCTTTTTCGGAGAAAACGAGTATCGCTCATCCCGTGAGTTTGTATGCCGCATCCAAGAAGTCTAACGAGTTGATGGCGCATGCGTATAGCCAATTGTATGGGGTTCCTGCCACGGGTTTGCGCTTCTTTACGGTGTATGGACCCTGGGGGAGGCCGGATATGTCTCCTTTCTTGTTTACTGACGCTATTCTGCACGATCGTCCGATTCAGGTATTCAATAACGGGGATATGTTACGTGACTTTACGTATATTGATGATATCGTGGAGGGAGTGATACGGGTCTTAGATCACCCGGCTACACCGAATCCGGATTGGGACCCGGAGCATCCGGATCCTAGCTCCTCCTCCGCACCCTATCGTATTTATAATATAGGCAATTCACAGCCTGTCAGGTTGATGGATTTTATACAAGCTATAGAGAGCGCTTGCGGGAAAGAGGCGGTGAAGGATTTTCTTCCGATGCAACCGGGGGACGTGTATCAGACGAACGCTGATACTACATTACTTCAACAGGCAGTGGGTTTTAAGCCTTCAATGGATATTCAAGAGGGTGTTAATCGAACCGTGGCGTGGTTCAAATCATATTATAATCTATAAAAATAAATTCTACGGTATGAAAATAGCGATTGTCGGGACAGGATATGTCGGTTTGGTAACGGGTACCTGTTTTTCAGAGATGGGTGTGGACGTTACGTGCGTGGATGTGATGGCCGAGAAGATCGAGAACTTGAAGAAGGGTGTCATCCCGATTTACGAGCCGGGCTTGGAGGATATGGTCCATAAGAATTATAATGCCGGACGTTTGAAGTTCACGACGGATCTCTCCTCCGTTCTGGATGACGTGGAGGTGGTGTTCAGTGCGGTAGGTACGCCTCCGGACGAGGATGGCAGTGCGGATCTGCGTTATGTGCTGGAGGTTGCCCGTACGGTAGGGCAGCATATCAATAAATATACGTTAGTGGTGACTAAAAGTACGGTGCCGGTGGGTACGGCCCGGAAGGTCAAGGCCGCTATTCAAGAGGAATTGGATAAACGGGGTGTGTCTGTTGAGTTTGACGTGGCCAGTAATCCGGAGTTCTTGAAAGAGGGAAATGCGGTGGATGATTTCATGAAGCCAGATCGTGTGGTGGTCGGCGTGGAATCGGAGCGAGCACGAAAACTGATGGAGAAGTTGTATAAGCCCTTCATGATGAATAACTATCGCTTGATCATTACGGATGTTCCTTCCGCTGAGATGATCAAATACGCTGCCAATTCCATGTTGGCTACCCGTATTAGTTTTATGAATGACATCGCTAATCTTTGTGAACTGGTGGGTGCTGACGTGAACATGGTGCGTAAGGGAATAGGTTCAGACAGCCGTATCGGGAGTAAGTTCTTGTACCCGGGATGCGGCTATGGTGGTTCTTGCTTCCCGAAAGACGTAAAAGCATTGATCAAGACGGCGGAAAAGAATGGCTATACGATGAATGTCTTGAGAGCGGTCGAGGAGGTGAATGAGAGGCAAAAGAGCGTGTTGTTTCATAAACTTCAAAAACATATTTCAGACTTATCCGGCAAGACGGTGGCCTTGTGGGGCTTGGCTTTTAAGCCGGAGACGGATGATATGCGTGAGGCTACCTCTTTGATCTTGGTTGATTTGCTGACGAAAGCGGGTGCTACGGTCAGGGTGTATGATCCGATCGCTATGGCGGAGTGCAGACGTAGGCTGGGTGACAAGGTCGTCTATGCGAGTGATATGTATGACGCTACGGTGGATGCGGATGCCTTGTTACTGGTTACGGAATGGAAAGAGTTCCGTATCCCTAGCTGGGCTGTACTTAAAAGACTTATGCGTAATTCCTTATTGATCGATGGTCGTAATATTTATGACGCTCATGAACTTCATGAAGCTGGTTTTATTTATGAGTGTATAGGGAAACAATAGCAGATATTTTTATGGAGTAAAGTAACAACACGTATATGTCATTATGGATGGTAATGTCGTTTGCGGAATGAGCAGATGATAAAGGAGTGGGGAAGATAGGGATTTTCCTGCTTTCTGATATATTTAAAAATAATCACCTTGGACATTCATTTCCTTTTTGAAGGGGGGAGACGAATGGCTGGGGTGATTATTTTTTTTAGGTGATGACTATAATACTACCACATCATACCCATGAGCCAGAATGGAATGGCGTTGCCTACAGGGTAGTCGGTGTTGTCTCTCAAGACATAGTCCGCTTCTTTAGGATTTTTGTTTTTTCCTCCAACTTCTAGGGTTTGTGATACATGGTCTTTTGTAATCACATAATCACCTTTCTTCTCGTCTTTCATGGCGTTTATCTCGTAACCTGCCCTAGAAAAGCAGTGGACAGTGTAGGCTTCACGTTCCGTTCCTTGGTCTGCATTCAAAACCTTATAAGCACATGGGTCTGCGAACAACATTTTTGCGCCAGTGCTACGGGCTTTCGTGTCATTGGGGTACTTTACTATTTTCAATAGATCTACACTTTCCATCACAAAGAGTAGTTGATAGAGTTTTTCCGCTCCTATTCCCCAGTCGGAGCATAAGGAGGTGACTTGTACACGAGGTATTGAGGAGTTTGCCAGTGTGCCGATAATGGCTCGCATCACACGTAGGTTGTTTTCGGAAATGCTAGGCAGGAAGAACGGTATATCGTTATTGAGAATTTTGTCGATGATAGCCATGTAACGTGCTTCGAAATCTTTCTCTTGGTAGAAAGGACGTGTACCGTAACTACGATAATTGAGGAAATGGTTCAACAGCTCCGCATCTGGTTGTGTAGGTAGTATTGTGTCTCCCAGTTTATACTTGGGGTATATTTGGCCAGTTTCAAGATATAGAAATTCTCTGAACGACATTAAAGGCATCTGTATCGCTACATAACGTCTGGACAAGTCGGCTTTGCCATCACGAAGTACTAACGATGAGGAATCTGAAATCCAGATGATTTTTCCTGGATAGTCATCATACAAGGCCTTCAGATGTATGCTCCAGTTTGATGCGTAGTGAATCTCGTCGATAATAACACCTTCATAACCAAGCATGAATACGCTACTAACTAAGTCATAGAGCGGTTCGCCAATAATCTTCGGATTATCAGCAGAAAAGTATAATAAGCGCCTGCCTTGTGAATGATGGAGTAGAAATGTAGATTTGCCACATCCTCTGGCACCGGTTAGCATCAGGTTTTTAGGGAGCTCATCAAACTCCGTGGTAAATGGCCGCAATCTCTGCGGAAGAGCCGCTAATCGGCGTTGCATGGCCGTTATCAGTGTTTGGAGTATATTTGTATTCATTCTATGGAATTTATATTTACGCACAAAATTACCGAATTATTTCTATGATAGAAAGAATTTATGCAAGAATATTTCTGTGCCAGAAAGAATATTGGTGTTTTTCTTTCTGTTACGGAAATATTACGGTTCTCGGATGGATATCTTTGAAAGGCCTCTTTCAAGAGGGAAATGAGTGGCTTATGGATTGAAAATAAAACGCTCCCTTTTGCTTATAAAATGTAAGCTTTGTTAACCAAACGTCCGATAAAAACATTTTTTCCGTGAAAGTGTCAATTATTTTATGTTTGTTTAAACAATATGTTAGGTATTGTCTGTATCTTTGCGGCAAAATCAAAAAGTTGATTCGACAATGGAAGTATTGAAGCACGAGTGTGGTGTTGCCATGGTCCGGTTACTGAAACCCTTGGAGTATTATCACGAGAAGTACGGTAGTTGGATGTATGGACTGAACAAGCTCTATTTGCTGATGGAAAAGCAGCATAACAGGGGGCAGGAAGGAGCGGGCTTAGCCTGCGTGAAGTTAGAGGCAAATGCCGGAGAGGAATATATGTTCCGTGAACGGGCCGTCGGGACCGGAGCTATTACCGAGATATTTGCCGCAGTTCACGAACACTACAAGGATTTAACCCCCGAGCAACTCAACGATCCGCTATTCGCCAAAGCCAACCTACCTTTCGCCGGAGAGCTTTATATGGGCCACCTCCGTTACAGTACCACCGGAAAATCCGGAATCTCTTATATCCATCCTTTTTTACGACGCAATAACTGGCGTGCAAAGAACCTTGCCGTTTGCGGAAATTTCAACCTGACAAATGTTCATGAAGTATTCGAGGAGATCACGGCGATCGGTCAGCATCCCCGGAAATATTCCGATACGTATATCATGCTGGAGCAGCTGGGACACCGGCTGGACCGGGAAGTGGAGCGCCTGTACCAAAAGTGTGAGGCGGAAGGATTGAGAGGGATGGATATCACGCATGCCATCGAGGATCAAATTGATTTGTCGAACGTGCTGAAACGCTGTACCCCGGGCTGGGATGGTGGTTTCGTGATTTGCGGTATCACCGGTAGTGGCGAGTCGTTCAGCGTGCGGGACCCGTGGGGAATCCGTCCGGCCTTCTATTATGCGGATGATGAGATTATCGTGTTGGCTTCCGAGCGTCCGGTTATACAAACCGTGATGAACGTGCAGGTAGAGGATATCCGGGAGTTGAATCGGGGAGAGGCGATACTCGTCAACAAGAAAGGCGAGTGGCATATCTCCCAGATCGTGGAGCCGAAAGAGAATAAGGCTTGTTCCTTCGAGCGTATCTACTTCTCACGGGGTAGCGACGTGGATATTTACAGGGAAAGGAAGCGTTTGGGAGATAATCTCGTGCATCCGATCTTGAAAGCGGTGGATTACGACTTGAATCATACCGTCTTCTCTTTTATCCCGAATACGGCCGAGGTCGCTTATTTCGGGATGCAGGAGGGGTTGAACAACTATTTGAATAAGCTGAAAAAAGAATGGATCGCCGATCGTAGTCACCTGCTCAGGGAAGAGGAACTGGAGCAAATCCTTTCCATGCGAGTCCGCTCGGAGAAAGTAGCTATAAAAGATATAAAATTACGTACATTTATCGCTGAGGGCAATAGCCGCAATGATCTGGCGGCGCACGTATATGATATTACTTACGGAAGTATTGAACCTTTTATCGATAATCTGGTTGTGATAGATGATAGCATCGTGCGGGGTACTACCTTACGCCAGAGTATTATCGGTATCTTGGATCGCCTGCATCCGAAGAAAATCGTGATCGTAAGTTCTTCTCCGCAGGTACGTTACCCGGATTATTACGGTATCGATATGTCCCGGATGAACGAGTTTATCGCTTTTAAGGCTGCGGTGGCCCTGTTACGTGACCGGGGGATGGAATACGTGATCTTGGACGCTTATCAGAAGGCGAAGCGACAACAAACAGCGGCGGATGGTCCGTTGGTGAATTACGTAAAGGAGATATACGCCCCGTTTACGGACGAGGAGATATCCGTTAAGATGGTGGAGTTGCTTACACCGGCCGGGACACAGGCGAAAGTAGAGATCGTCTACCAGACTTTGGAGGGCTTGCATGCCTCTTGTCCGGAGCATCCGGGTGACTGGTATTTCTCCGGCGATTACCCGACACCGGGCGGGACTCGGTTAGTGAACGAGGCTTTTATTCACTATATGGAAGAAGAATATTTAGTGAAATGACACAACATACAGATTCTATGCAGACAAACAGAACAGCAACTTTGATGTTAGACGACGGTACCGTCTTCCGTGGCTACTCTTTCGGCTATGAGAGACCGGTGGCTGGCGAGGTCGTGTTCAATACCGCTATGACCGGATATCCGGAGAACTTGACGGACCCTTCGTACGCAGGCCAGTTGATGGTGTTGACTTATCCGCTCGTTGGTAACTACGGTGTCCTGCCTCGTACGTTCGAGCCGAACGGGATCGCTACGTTTATGGAGAGCGAGAAGATCCATGCCGAGGCGATTATCGTTAGCGATTACAGCCATGAGTATAGCCACTGGAACGCCGAGTGCAGTTTGGGCGACTGGTTGAAGGAGGAGAAGATCCCGGGCATATACGGTATCGATACGCGTGCGTTGACTAAGAAATTGCGTGAGCATGGCGTGATGATGGGACGCATCGTTATCGGCGATGCCGATAACGAAATTGGAAATGGGGAATTGAAGATCGAGGATTATGAGCATGTGAACTATGTGGATCGGGTATCGTGCAAGGAGATTATTTGTTACCTGCCCGATGGTACGAGCCAGACCTGTTCTTTATCGGAAGCCTCCGATTCCCGATTCTCGATTCTCGATTCTCAATTCCTAAAGCGCGTCGTGCTTTTGGACTGCGGCGTGAAACATAACATCATCCGTTGCCTGTTGAGGCGTAACGTGGCGGTGATCCGTGTGCCTTGGGACTACGACTTCAATCAGCTGGAATACGATGGCTTGTTTATCAGTAACGGTCCGGGCGATCCGGATACTTGCGATGCCGCCGTGCGGAATATCCGTAAGGCGCTTTTCGGGGATAAGCCGATTTGCGGTATTTGCATGGGTAACCAGTTGTTGGCGAAAGCCGGCGGTGCTTCTATCTATAAATTGAAGTACGGTCATCGTAGCCATAACCAGCCGGTACGTATGGTAGGCACGGAGAAATGCTTCATCACCTCGCAGAACCATGGTTACGCCGTGGATAACGATACGCTGGGTGAGGAGTGGGAACCGCTGTTCATCAATATGAATGACGGGACGAACGAGGGTATCAAGCATAAGACGAAGCCTTTCTTCTCCTCTCAGTTCCATCCCGAGGCTTGCAGCGGGCCGCTGGATACGGAGTTCATGTTTGATAAATTCACGGAATTGTTGTAGCCGGGGATTTACGCCCACCCTAAACGAGGGATTAGGGCAACCCTAAATGAGTGTTTAGGTCTACCCTAAACGGGTGTTTAGGCTTACCCTAAAAGAGAACATTAAAAAAAGTAAAGCAATGAAAGAAGATATAAAGAAAGTCCTGATACTCGGTTCCGGAGCCTTGAAGATTGGTGAGGCGGGCGAGTTCGATTATTCAGGCAGCCAAGCCCTGAAGGCGATTAAGGAAGAGGGGATTCAAACGGTATTGATCAATCCGAATATCGCTACGGTACAGACATCGGAAGGAGTTGCGGACACGGTTTATTTCCTGCCCGTTACTCCTTTTTTTGTGGAAAAGGTGATCGAGAAGGAACGTCCGGAAGGTATCTTGCTCGCTTTCGGCGGGCAGACGGCGTTGAATTGTGGCGTGGCTCTTTACCAAAGCGGCGTGCTGGAGAAGTATGGCGTGAAGGTATTGGGTACCCCGGTGCAGGCTATCATGGATACCGAGGATCGGGAGTTGTTCGTACGCAAGCTGGATGAGATCGACGTGAAGACGATCAAGAGCGAGGCCGTGGAGAACGCCGCTGACGCTCGCCGTGCGGCCGCCGAGCTGGGGTATCCGGTCATCGTCCGTGCCGCTTATGCACTGGGGGGCTTGGGTTCCGGTTTCTGCGACAATGAGGAAGAATTGGACGTGTTGGTAGAGAAGGCTTTCTCTTTCTCTCCGCAAGTATTGGTGGAGAAAAGCTTGAAGGGCTGGAAAGAGGTAGAGTACGAGGTGGTGCGCGACCGCTTCGATAACTGCATCACGGTATGTAACATGGAGAATTTCGACCCGCTGGGAATCCATACGGGAGAGTCTATCGTGATTGCCCCCTCGCAGACTTTGAGTAATACGGATTATCATAAATTACGTGAGTTGGCGATCCGTATCATCCGCCATATCGGTATCGTGGGCGAGTGTAACGTGCAATACGCTTACGATCCGGAGAGTGAGGATTACCGGGTGATCGAGGTGAACGCCCGCTTGAGCCGTTCTTCGGCCTTGGCTTCTAAGGCGACCGGTTATCCGTTGGCTTTCGTGGCCGCTAAATTAGGTTTGGGCTACGGTTTGTTCGACTTGAAAAACTCCGTGACGAAAACGACTAGCGCTTTCTTTGAGCCGGCTCTCGATTACGTGGTATGTAAGATCCCTCGCTGGGACTTGGGTAAGTTCCACGGCGTGGCTCGTGAGTTGGGTTCCAGCATGAAGTCGGTTGGCGAGGTGATGGCGATCGGACGTACCTTCGAGGAGGCTATCCAGAAGGGCTTGCGTATGATCGGGCAGGGTATGCACGGTTTCGTGGAGAATAAGGAGTTGGTGATCGAGGATATCGATAAGGCTTTGCATGAGCCTACCGACCGCCGTATCTTCGTTATCTCGAAGGCATTCCGTGCTGGTTATACGGTAGACCAGATTCATGAGCTTACCAAGATAGACCGATGGTTCCTACAGAAACTATATGGAATCATGCAGACCTCCAAGGAGCTTCACGCTTTCGATATGAAGGGGATCCAACGTTGGCGCATCAATCCGGAGTTGATCCGCCGGGCGAAGATACAAGGGTTCTCTGATTTCCAGATCGCACGGGCGATCGGTCTCGACGGGGATGTGGAGAAGGGTATGATGTTGGTTCGCCAGTTCCGTAAGGAGCATGGCATTCTTCCGGTGGTGAAACAGATCGATACCTTGGCCGCCGAGTATCCGGCGCGGACGAATTACCTGTACCTGACGTATAGCGGTACGGAAAACGACGTGACGTACTTGGGCGATCATCGCTCGATTGTCGTGCTGGGTTCCGGCGCTTATCGCATCGGTAGCTCGGTGGAGTTCGACTGGTGTGGCGTGCAGGCCTTGAATACGATCCGTAAGGAGGGCTATCGTTCCGTGATGATCAACTACAATCCCGAGACGGTGTCTACCGACTATGATATGTGCGATCGTCTTTATTTCGATGAGCTTACCTTCGAGCGTGTGATGGATATCCTCGAGCTGGAGAACCCGCACGGCGTGATCGTCTCCACCGGCGGCCAGATCCCGAATAACTTGGCGATGCGTTTGGACGAGCAGCATGTGAATATCTTGGGGACATCCGCCAAGAGCATCGATAATGCCGAGGACCGTGAGAAGTTCTCCGCCATGTTGGATCGTATCGGCGTGGATCAACCCCGCTGGAAAGAGCTTTCTTCCATGGAGGATATCAATGGCTTCGTGGCGGAGGTAGGCTTCCCCGTGTTGGTTCGCCCGAGTTACGTGCTGAGTGGTGCCGCCATGAATGTCTGCTCGAATCAAGAGGAGTTGGAGCGTTTCTTGAAATTGGCCGCCAACGTCAGCCAAAAGCATCCGGTGGTGGTAAGTCAGTTCATCGAGCATGCGAAAGAGGTGGAGATGGATGCCGTGGCCGATCATGGCGAGATCGTGATGTATGCCATTAGCGAGCATATCGAGTTTGCCGGGGTTCATTCCGGCGACGCTACGATTCAGTTCCCGGCCCAGAAATTATATGTGGAGACGGTTCGTCGTATCAAGCGTATCAGTAAGCAGATCGCTAAGGAGCTGAATATCTCCGGCCCGTTCAATATCCAATATCTGGCGAAGGGCAATGAGATCAAGGTGATCGAGTGCAACCTTCGTGCCAGCCGTTCCTTCCCGTTCGTGAGCAAGGTGCTGAAGATAAACTTCATCGAGTTGGCTACCCGTGTCATGCTGGGCTTGCCGGTAGAGAAACCGAATAAGAATGAGTTCGATTTGGATTACGTGGGTATCAAGGCCTCTCAATTCTCGTTCAATCGCTTGCAGAAAGCCGATCCGGTATTAGGGGTCGATATGGCTTCCACGGGCGAGGTGGGTTGTCTGGGCGACGATGTATCCGAGGCGGTGTTGACGAGTATGCTCGCTGTCGGGCAACGGGTTCCGGAGAAGAATATCCTCCTGTCCACCGGTACGCCGAAGCAGAAGGTAGCCATGCTGGATGCCGCTAAGATGTTGGCGACGAAAGGCTACAACCTATTCGCTACGGGAGGTACGCACCGTTTCTTGGCGGAGAATGGCATTCCGAGTACGAAGGTGTACTGGCCGAGCGAGAAGGGAGAACCGCAGGCGCTTAAGATGCTTCATGAGAAGCAGATCGATATGGTCGTGAATATCCCTCGTGACCTTTCCGCCGGCGAGCTTGACAACGGCTATAAGATCCGCCGTGCCGCCATCGACCTGAATATCCCGTTGATTACGAATGCCCGTCTGGCGAGCGCTTTCATTCAAGCCTTCTGTACCTTGAGCGTAGATGATATCTGCATCAAGAGTTGGCAGGAATATAAATAAATGGGGGCTTGATGTAAATCAAGTGGTATTTATTTCGTAAGTTTGCGGAAACAAACAAAAACAACCATGAATATGGATACAGCGATATTTATAGCTCGCAGGATCGCGGCGCAATCGATTCTACTCAGTGAGGAAGCCGCCCAGAAACTGGCCTCTATCTTAATCCGGACAGAATTGAAAAAAGGCGCCCTGTTTTTGAGCGAAGGAGAGGTTTGTACGCAACTCGGTTATGTCTATAAGGGAATGGTTCGCCAGTTTTACTTCAAGAATAAGAAAGAGCTGACCGAGCATTTCGCCAGCGAGGACAACATCTTCATTTGCATCGAGAGCTTCTTGCGCCAGCGTCCCGCTAATCTGTTGGTGGAGGCCTTGGAGAATACGGTGCTGTATGGCATTCCTCATGATCCTTTATTGGCATTGTGCGCCGAGGATTACGAGATCGAGGTCATGTATCGCCGCCTGTTGGAGAATTCGCTGATCCTGTCTCAACGGAAGGCGGATTTCCTTCGTTTCGAGACCGCTAATGAACGTTATGCCCGCTTATTGAAAGAACACCCTGAGATCGTGCAGCGTGCCCCCTTGTCCCATATCGCCTCTTATTTGCTGATGACTCCCGAGACATTAAGCAGGGTAAGGGCCAATATGCAGCTATGAGGGGCTTGTAGGTGTTAATTATATACGGTGTCGTATATGATATATAAGATAAAATTAGTATGAAGGTAGGATTATTTATCCCATGTTACATTAACGCGGTGTACCCCGAAGTGGGTATCGCCTCGTATAAATTGTTGAGGCATGTGGGTGTGGATGTCGATTATCCGATGGACCAGACCTGTTGCGGACAACCCATGGCGAACGCCGGCTTCGAGGATGAGGCGGCTCGCTTGGCCCTCCGGATGGAGGAACAGTTTAAGAACTATGACTACGTGGTAGGCCCCTCGGCCAGTTGCGTAGCCTTCGTAAAAGAGAACCATCCCCATATATTGGGAAAGCGGGATCACGTTTGTATGAACAGTAAGAAGATTTATGATATCTGCGAGTTCTTGCACGACGTGGTGAGACCGGGATCCCTGCCGGCCGTTTTCCCGCATAAGGTGAGTATCCATAATAGTTGCCACGGGGTGCGTGAGTTGCATCTCTCGTCGCCCAGCGAGCGTAATATCCCGTACTATTCCAAGTTACGTGATCTCCTTTCCTTGGTGAAAGGTATCGAGGTGTTCGAGCCGAAGCGGGTGGACGAATGTTGCGGTTTCGGCGGTATGTTCGCCATCGAGGAGCCTGAGGTCTCTACTTGCATGGGACAAGACAAGGTAAAGGATCATATGAGTACCGGCGCCGAGTATATCACCGGTGCGGATAGCTCTTGCTTGATGCATATGGAAGGGGTTATCAAGCGGGAGAAACTTCCGATCAAGACTATTCACATCGTTCAAATATTAGCGTCCGGATTATGAGTACGAAACATGCTATAGCAGCGGCCCGTTTCCTAGAGAATAAGGAGAATGAGGCTTGGCACGACCATACGCTTTGGATGGTACGTACCAAACGGGATAAGATGAGCCATTCGCTTCCAGAGTGGGAGCGGTTGAGGGAGTTGGCCTCGGAGATCAAGCTTTACTCCAACAGCCATCTGGACACGCTTCTGGAGGAGTTCGAGAAAAACGCGATCGCCAACGGGGCTATCGTGCATTGGGCGAAAGATGCCGAGGAGCATAACGAGATCGTCTTGCGGATCTTGCGCCAGCATGATGCCCGGAACCTGATCAAGAGCAAATCGATGCTGACGGAGGAATGCCATATGAACGAGTTCTTGATGTCGAAAGGAATCGATGTGGTGGAGAGCGATTTGGGTGAGCGTATCTTGCAATTGATGCATTTGGCCCCGAGCCATATCGTGATGCCGGCGATCCATATCAAACGGGAGCAGATCAGCGAGATGATGGAGCGTGAGATGGGAACGGAGAAAGGGAATATCGACCCTACCTACCTGACGCATGCCGCCCGTAAGAATCTGCGTGAGAAATTCCTGCATGCCGACGTGGCGATGACGGGTGCTAACTTCGCCGTCGCCTCTACGGGCGAGATCGTGGTTTGTACCAATGAGGGAAACGCCGATATGGGAACCTCCTTCCCGAAGGTGCATATCGCTACGATGGGGATGGAGAAGATCGTACCGAATCTGGAGGCATTGGGCGTATTCACTCGTTTGCTGGCTCGTTCGGGTACGGGGCAACCCATCACGTCTTATACTTCTCATTATCGCCGTCCGCCCGAGGGACAAGAGTTCCATATCATTATCGTGGATAACGGGCGTAGTGATATCTTGGCGAAACCGGATCATATTCGTACGTTGAATTGCATCCGTTGTGGCGAGTGCATGAATACCTGTCCGGTATATCGCAGGAGTGGTGGCTATTCGTATACGTATTTCATCCCGGGACCGATCGGGATCAACTTGGGTATGCTGAGGAATCCGGAGGAATATTCGGATAACGTATCGGCTTGCTCCTTATGTCTTTCTTGCTCGAACGTTTGTCCGGTAAAGATCGATTTGGGCGAGCAGATTTACCGTTGGCGGCAAGATTTGGATAAGATCGGTAAGGCGAGCAAGGAGAAGAAAGTGATGTCTTTCGGCATGAAGTTCCTGATGGAACGTCCGGGATTGTTCAATACGGCGTTGAAGTTTGCTCCGGTAGTGAATCATTTGCCTCGTTTCATGGTCTATAATGGCTTGAACGCTTGGGGCAAGGGACGTGAGCTTCCGGCTTTCGCCAAGGAGTCGTTTAATGATATGTGGAAGAATAATAAGGTGAGATAATGAGTAGTAAAGATTCTATATTGGCGAGTATCCGTCATCATACGGGTACACGCCACGAGATGCCTGAGCTTACGTTGGAGGCGATTACCTATGCGGATAAGTTGGCTACGTTCTCGGAAGTGCTAGCCGGGGCGGGTGGCAAGGCCATCGAGTTAAAGCCCGGCGAGGATGTGAATGAGGTGATCCGCCGTGAGTTTCCGGAGGCGAAACGTATCGCCTCGAATTTGAAGGAGATTACTTGCGCTACCTTTAACCCGGATGAGCTGACCGATCCCCGGGAGTTGAACGGGACGGACGTATCTGTGGTGGAGGGTAGTTTCGGCGTGGCGGAGAATGCCGCTGTCTGGTTACCCCGTCAGGTACGTTATAAAGGTCTGTACTTTATCTCGAACGCTTTGGTGATCTTGTTGGACAAGACTCAATTGGTTCATACGATGAATGAGGCTTACCGCCGTACTGCCACTATGGATTATGATTACGGAGTCTTCATGTCCGGTCCCTCAAAGACTGCTGATATTGAACAAGCCTTGGTATTCGGGGCGCATGGTCCGATCCAAGTAGTAGTCCTGTTAAGATAAAACCTATACCTATTTGTAGAGACGGGGCACGCCCCGTCTCTACAAGTTGTACGTTATTTACAGCTCTCCAATATTTCCCGTGCCACGCTACCCGTTACATTCTTCGCCTCCCCGAAGGCGGCGTTTCGTTCATTGAAGCGATTCTCGATCTCGGTGATTGTCGTATCGCCGATCTTCTCTTGGCTGAGGCGGGTAGATAAACCGAGGCTTTGGAAAAATTGCTCAGTCTTCTCGATGGCTTGGCTTACCCGTTCCTCTGTTGTTCCACTATTGATACCCCATACCCGTTCGCCGTATTGCAGTATCTTGCCCTCTTTCTGCTTGCGTAGGGTGCGTAAGGTTCCGGGGAAGACGATCGCTAGAGTCGCTCCATGCGTCAATCCGTGAAGGGCGGTTAGCTCGTGTCCGATCATATGGGTAGCCCAGTCCTGCGTTACGCCCATAGCGATAAAGCCGTTCAAGCCCATCGTGGCGGATAGCATGAAATCTGCCATCAGGTCGTAATTCCTCGGATCTTCCTTGATCTTCGGGGCGATCTCAACCAAGGTACTTAAAATACTTTCCGCCCAATGATCCATCAAGCGGGATTGGTCGGTCGTAGTCATATATTGCTCCATCACGTGGACGAAGGTATCGGCGATACCGCAAGACACTTGATACGGGGGGAGGCTGAAGGTCGTCTCCGGGTCCAAGATCGAGAACACGGGGAAATTGCTGTAGAACGGGAATTTCTCTTGCGTCTCTTTCCGGGAGATCACGGCCCCGCTATTCATCTCGGAACCTGTGGCGGGCAGGGTCAGTACGGTACCCATGGGCACGGTATGATAGTAATACCCTTTCTGTACCAATTCCCAAGGATCACCGTCGTACTGGATGCCGGCGGAGATTAGCTTCGTCCCGTCTATGACGGAGCCACCGCCTACCGCCAATAGGAAATCCACCTGCTTGCCTTTCGCTATCTGGATAGCTTCTCGCAAGGTCTCGATGGTGGGATTAGGCTCGATGCCCCAGAACTCGATATAGTCACGATCCTTTAGCGCCTTGATCACTTGGTCGTACACACCGTTTTGCTTTACGCTACCTCCTCCGAAGGTGATCATGATGCGATGCACCATCGGGATGGCCGTACTCAGTTTCTCAATCATGCCCTTACCGAATAATAAACGGGTTGGGTTGTGAAAAGTGAAGTTATTCATAGGACTATTTACTGTTTTTATATGTAAACATGAATAGGGTTCCTATTGTTTTAGGGCTTCCAGTAACTTATCGACCGCCTCGGCGGGAGTAGCTTCGCTCTTTAGTAACTGGACGAACTTGCTACCGATGATGGCACCGGAAGAATGAGCTGTCGCCGCCTCGAAAGTGGCTTTATTGCTGATGCCGAAACCTACCAAGCGGGGATTCTGTAGGTTCATGGCGTTGATACGACGGAAATAGGCCTGCTTCTGTTCGTTGAAGTCTTGTTGGGCTCCGGTCGTGGCGGCGCTGGATACCATATAGATAAATCCGCTGGTATGGGCATCGATCAGCCGGATTCGTTCCTCGGAGGTCTCTGGGGTGATCAGCATGATCATTTTCAGGTCATGGCGATCGGCTATCTCCTTGTAATCGGAGATATAATCGGCATAAGGCAGGTCGGGGATGATCATTCCGTCTACGCTGGCCTCTACGCAACTGGCGCAGAATTTCTCGAAACCGTATTGCATGATAGGATTCAGGTAGCCCATCAGGATGATCGGGATCTGTATTTCGCTCCGGATCTCTTTCAATTGCTCGAATAGGAGGTGGAGTGACATCCCGTTACGCAACGCTTGCGTGGCGGCCTCTTGGATGACGGGGCCGTCTGCCATCGGGTCGGAGAAAGGGATTCCTACTTCTACCATGTGGATACCTTTAGCCTGTAAGGCTTTTAAGATGCTTGCCGTATCGTTTAAGTTCGGATAACCGGCGGTGAAATAGACGGAGAGTATTCCGTCTTTCTGGGTCTGGAATAAGTTTGTGATGCGATTCATTACTGTTAGATGTAAAATTTGTTGGATGAAATTCTTTAGTTTGTCGATGTCTTTCAATCCCGGCTCAATCTCGAAGCCACTGTTGAGGTCGATACCTGCGAAACGGGGATGCCGGAAGTTCCGGATCGCCTCTGCGTTTTCCGGACGGATGCCTCCGCTGAGCAAGAAGGGAGTCTCTCCTTTATACTCGGTTAGGATGGACCAATCGAAACGTTTGCCTGAGCCTCCATAGCCCTCGCATCTCGTATCGAAAAGGAAATAATCCACCCGGCCCTCATACTCCTTGGTCTTCTTGAAATCCTCTTTGGAGGCGATCGGGAAGGTTTTGATTAAGGAGTATCCTCTTTTCTGTAGGGTGTGGCAATCTTCCGGCGATTCGTTACCGTGAAGTTGGAGATAGTCTAGCTTGTAGGCGGAGGCTGTCTCCATCATGGACTCGATGGTAGCGTTGACGAAAACGCCCACTTTTTTAGTTGATAGTTGACAGTTGACAGTTGACAGTTGCGACAAGCGGTATTTAACTGTCAATTGTCCACTGTCCACTGTCCACTGCTTCGTCGGGCTTTGCCCGATGAAGCGCGGGGAGCGTTCGTAGAAGATGAGGCCGATCCAGTTGACGGCTAGGGCGGAGACTTCTTGGATGTTCCGGGAGTCTCGCATTCCGCATACTTTGATGATCATGCCAGTCCTCCTATAAAATCGGCTAGGGTATCGCCCGGCCTCTCGGTTTTCATGAAGGTCTCTCCGATCAGGAATCCACGGAAACCGGCCTCACGCAATTGGCGTACGGTATCGGTCTCGGATATTCCGCTCTCGGACACTAAAAGAGGGGAGAAGCCTCGCATCTTATCGACCAACTTGAATGAGTTGTTTACATCCGTATGGAAGGTGCCGAGATTACGGTTGTTCACGCCGAGCATATCGATATCCGCATTCATGTATTTGAGCTCGTCCTCGCTATGGACTTCCAGCAAGACTTCCAATTGCAGGCTATGGGCGGTCTCGGCGAGTATCCGGCATTCTTCTTCCGTAAGGGCGGCGGCGATCAACAAGACAGCGTCGGCGCCCATCACCCGGGCTTGGAAGAGTTGGTAGGTATCGATGATGAAGTCCTTGCGAAGTAATGGGAGATCCACCAGCTTGCGGGCCTTTTGCAAGTCGCCCAAGGAACCTCCGAAGAAATCCCCGTCCGTAAGGATCGAGCAGGTGGAGGCTCCTCCGGCCTCGTAAGCGGGCACCACGTCGGCGATATTCGCACCCGGATGCAGCCAGCCCTTGGAGGGGCTTTTACGCTTGAACTCGGCGATAATACCGGAGGGGGATGATTCCAGCGCCGCACGCATGGAACGTGTGTCACGCTCCATACGGTCGCTACCTAAAGCCAATAAGGTCTGTAAGCTTACGGCCTGTTTCTGCCGGGCTACCTCGATGCGCTTATTGGCGATAATATCTTGTAAGATGTCCTTTTTCATAGGATATGTTTCTTTATCTTTGGTTCAAAGATATAAATTTACGGAATGTAGCCAATGCTTTTCCGCTTTCCAATGATTCACGTGCCTCGGCGATACACGTCTCGATCTTCTTCTCTGGACAGATCACTTGGATGGCGAAGGCGGAGTTGGCGATCACGCAGCTCTTTTGGGCCTCGGTAGCCCTGTTCCCTAATACGGCGTCGAAGATACGGGCCGCTTCCTCCGGGGTCTCTCCGCCATCGAGGTCCGCTTCCGTGCAACGTTTGAATCCGAGCATCTCCGGGGTATAAAGCTTCTCTTTCTCCGGCATGGCTACCTTGAAATCGGCCGTGAGGGAGATCTCGTCGTAACCGTCCAAGCTATGTACCACGGCGAAACGGGTACAGCTCTCTTGATACGTATAATTATATAGGCGGAGTAGCGGGAGGTTATATACGCCTAACAATTGGTAAGTAGGCATGACCGGGTTGACCAGCGGGCCGAGCATATTGAAGAAACTGCGTACGCCGAGGCTCTTCCGTACCGGAGCTACCGCTTTCAGCGCCGGGTTGAACAAGGGGGCGTGGAGGTAGGCGATATGGCAGGTATCCATGGAGGTACGTAGCTTATCGATATCGTTCGTGAATTTTACGCCGTGTTGCTCCATCACGTTGCTGGCGCCGCTCACCGAGGTAGCCCCGTAGTTACCGTGCTTTACGACATTGTAACCGGCACCGGCCACTACGAAACAGGAACAGGTACTGATGTTGAACGTGTTTTTTCCGTCGCCTCCGGTACCTACGATATCGATCGGTTTGTATTCGCTTAAATCTACCGGTACACGCATCTCCAGCAAAGCTTCCCGGAATCCGGTCAATTCCTCTACAGAGATACTGCGCATCAGGAATACGGTGATCAGGCTGGCGATCTGGGAATCGTTGTAGCGTCCCTCCGCTATGTTCTGGAGGATGTTCCGGGCTTCTTCCCGGCCTAGATATTGGTGCTCGAATAATCTGTATAATATTTGCTTCATGTCTGTAATGTGTTGAATGATAAAATATTGCAGTTTTGCGATATTTCTTTATCGAAAAACTTTTGTTTCTCTAGGGGAAAACTCTTGTTTCTTGCTTGAGAAACATTAGTTTCACCATAGAGAAACTGATGTTTCGTTAGGAAGAAACTATAAGTGCCTTAGGAGGTAATTAGCGTTTCAGCCAGTTCTCTATAATAGTCTTCCCTTTGGGTGTCAACACGGATTCCGGATGGAATTGGATACCTCGTACATCGTACTCACGATGGCGCAAGCCCATGATCTGTCCTTCTTCCGTATCGACCGCCGTAATTTCCAGACAATCCGGGAAGTTTTCCTTGGAGACCGCCCAAGAATGATAACGCCCAACACGTATACCCGGTTCCAGTCCCTCGAAGATAGGATCTTTAGCGACAATTCGTATATCGGAGCAAACGCCGTGATGCACGTCGGTAAGGTTTATCAATGTGGCGCCGAATGCCTCGCCGATGGCCTGCTCGCCTAGGCAGACACCTAGGATGCTCTTTGTCGGGGCGTACCGGCGGATCAAGGGGAGGAGGATGCCGGCTTCCTCGGGGATGCCCGGTCCCGGGGATAATAAGATCTTATCGAAACGCTCTATCTCTTCCAAGGAGATCTTGTCGTTGCGGTGTACCTCTACGTCCGTACCCAGTTCCTTCAATATATGTAGCAAATTGTAGGTGAAGGAATCGTAATTATCAAATAATAATATCTTCATTTTATATATATTGTTGTTGTTGTAGAGACGGGGCACGCCCCGTCTCATCCTTTCAAAATGGTAACTTAAAATACTATCAGACTGTGGGAGACGGGGCACGCCCCGTCTCTACAACCGGATAATCAATTGATTAATTTCTCCGCTAGATCTATCGCCTTCTTCAAGGCTCCCAGCTTATTGTTTACCTCTTGCAATTCACGCTCATCGTTGCTCTTAGCCACGATCCCGGCTCCCGCCTGATAGTAAAGTACGTTGCCACGGCTGACGAAGGTACGGATCGTGATCGCTTGGTTCAAATCACCATCCAGACCGATAAAGCCGATACAGCCGCCGTAAGCACCCCGGTTATGATGCTCGATGTCGGTGATCAGTTGCATGGCCCGTACTTTGGGGGCTCCGCTCAATGTGCCGGCGGGGAAGGTATCGACGTAGGTCTTTACCGGGTCGCTATCGGTGTTGATCTCGCCGCTCACACGGGATACGAGGTGGATGACGTGGCTGTAGTATTGTACCTCCTTATAGAAATCCACTTGCACGTCGTGGGCGTTCCGGCTGAGGTCGTTGCGGGCGAGGTCTACCAGCATCACGTGCTCGGCGTTCTCCTTGGGGTCGGCAAGCAGGGCCTCGGTACGCTGCTTGTCTACCTCGATATTACCGGTACGGAAAGCGGTCCCGGCGATCGGGTCGATGCTGGCGTGTCTGCCCGTTACCTTGCAATGCGTCTCGGGGGAAGAGCCGAAGATACGGAAACCTCCGAAATCGAAATAGAACAAATAAGGAGAGGGGTTGATGCTGCGAAGAGCCCGGTACACCTTGAAGTCGTCTCCCTTGAACGGTTGCTCGAAGCGACGGCTCAATACGATCTGGAAGACATCCCCCCTGAGGCAGTGCTTGATGCCTTGGCGGACCATCGCCTTGTATTCCTCGCCGGTGATCGGGGAGGTCTCGGGACCCGCTGTCTGGAAGTTATAGGAGGCGAAGTTACGGTTCTCTATCAATGTCTCGATTTCTTCCAGCCGGCTAGCCTCGTCCTCTTGGAGCATCTCCACTAGGGTCAACTCGTTCTTGAAATGATTGAAGACAAGGATATACTTATATAATATGTATAGCATATCGGGGGCGTCGTTCTCCTCGTGATGAACTTCCATGACCGGGATGTTCTCGAAATAACGGACGGCATCGAAAGCCGTGTAGCCGAATAATCCGCAGACTTTCTTGTCCGCTCCCTCCACCTTGAAGCGGCCGAGAAAAGCGTTCATCGCCTCGGGTACGTTATAGTCTTCGGTGAGCGGGGTAACCTCACGGGTCTCGTCGGGGAAGGTCGCCGTGCATTCCCCGTTGTTGATACCGATGCTCGCCAAGGGGCGGAGCGCTATAAAGGAAAGGCTATTCTCGTTTCCGTGGAAGTCCGAGCTTTCCAACAGGGCCGATTCCGGGTAGATATCCCGCACTTTCAGATAGATGCTTACGGGAGTGTGAAGGTCGCCCATCACCTTCTTGCTTATCGTTTTGAAAGAATAATTCATGATAATTTATAATTAATGTAAGTGTCCATATCTTTATCGCCACGGCCCGAGACAGTCAGTACCACCACCTCTTCCGGCTTGAAGTTTACCTTGGCCAAAGCCCCCAAGGCATGGGCGCTTTCCAAGGCCGGGATGATTCCTTCCAGACGGGTCAACTCGAAAGCGGCCTCCAACGCCTCGTCATCATCTACCGCTAGGATTTGCGCACGGTGCTTTACGGAGAGGTTCGCGTGGATCGGGCCGATGCCCGGGTAATCCAAGCCGGCGGAAACAGAATAAGGTTCCTCGATCTGTCCGTCCTCGTTCTGCATGACCAAGGTACGTGCCCCGTGGATGATGCCCTCTTTACCCAATTGGATCGTGGCGGCGCTCATGCCGGAGTGGATGCCCTTGCCGCCGGCCTCGGCCAAGACGATCTTCACCCGCTCGTCATCCACGAAATGATAGATCGTACCGGCGGCGTTACTTCCCCCGCCTACGCAGGCGATCAGGTAATCCGGGTGATCCCTTCCTTCCTTCTCCAGCAGTTGCTTCTTGATCTCCTCGCTGATAACGGATTGCAGCCGGGCTACCATATCCGGATAAGGATGGGGGCCTACCGTAGAACCGATAATATAATACGTATCCGAAGGATGACAGCACCAGTCACGGATCGCCTCGTTCGTGGCGTCTTTCAAGGTCATGTTTCCCGAGGTCACGGGCACGACGGTAGCTCCCAGCATTTCCATCTTTTGTACGTTGGCATGTTGGCGTTCCACGTCTGTCTTCCCCATATAAACGATACATTCCATATTCATCAAGGCACATACCGTAGCCGTAGCCACTCCATGCTGTCCGGCACCCGTCTCGGCGATGATACGGGTCTTCCCCATGCGGCGGGCTAGGAGGATCTGGCCGATCGTATTGTTGATCTTATGTGCTCCGGTATGGTTCAAGTCTTCCCGTTTCAAATAGATCTTGCATCCGTACTTCTCGCTCAACCGTTTGGCCAAGTAAAGAGGGGAGGGGCGGCCTACATAATCACGCAATAACTGATCGAACTCTTCCTTGAAGCTATCGCTCTCCAACACTTGCAGATAGGTATTCTGTAAATTTTCCACGCATTGATGAAGGATCTCGGGAACATAGGCCCCGCCGAACTCACCATAGTAACCATTCTTGTCAACTTGATACGTTTTCATCTTTTATCTATTTTAGTTATTTTCCTTTTGAATTTGCCATAAAAAGAAAAGAGGCCTGCCGCAAGTGCGACAGACCTCTTTATATCTTTATGTAGTGTTTATATATACATACGAGTCTTCGTTCCTTACGACCTTTTGAGTTGTACGGAGCGCCACCACCAATATGTATTTACTACGAATGTTCTCATGACTCTGTTTTGTTATTACGGCAGCAAATATATGGAATCTTTGACAAACAGCAAATAAAATCGTACTTTTTTTATGAATGAGATAAAAAAGATCAGAAGGTCTATTAAAACTGCTCTATTGACAAATTGTAATTCATTGAGCCTTGTGTAGACGTGTATTGGCGTTTTTGGTATTTGTTTTTATTATTTCGAAGAATAATTTGCTTTCAAAATAATAGTTTCTACCTTTGCGGAAACAATAAAAAACGATTAATATTTCTAATATGGATACTAAATTAACTGGAAAAACTCGCATAGAGAGCGATTTGATCGGCGCTCGTGAAATCCCCGCCGAAGCATTATACGGAGTTCAAACCTTGAGAGGAATCGAGAATTTCTCAATCAGTAAATTCCGTTTGAGTGAATATCCTTTATTCATTAAAGGATTAGCTATAACAAAAATGGCGGCTGCCATGGCTAACTTTGAATTAGGCTTGCTTACCGTAGAGCAAAAAGACGCTATCATCGCCGCTTGTGGGGAGATTCTCGATGGTAAACATCACGACCAGTTCCCGGTGGATATGATCCAAGGCGGAGCGGGTACCACTACGAATATGAACGCGAATGAGGTGATCGCCAACCGTGCCTTGGAGCTGATGGGGCATGAGCGGGGTGAATACCAATACTGCTCACCGAACGACCATGTGAACTGCTCGCAATCCACGAACGACGCATATCCGACCGCTATCCATATCGGTATGTATTTTAAGCATCTTCAATTGCTTCCCCATTTGGAGGAATTGATCGCCTCTTTCCGTAAGAAAGGAGAGGAGTTCTCGCAAATTATCAAGATGGGACGTACGCAGTTGGAGGATGCCGTACCTATGACGTTGGGGCAGACCTTTAATGGCTTCGCCAGCATCTTGCAGGATGAGATCGCTCACTTGAATGAGGCCGCCGCCGATTTCTTGGTGGTTAATATGGGAGCTACCGCTATCGGTACGGGTATTTGTGCCGAGCCGGGATACGCGGAGAAATGTATTGCGGCTTTACGTGAGATAACCGGATGGGATATCCGTCTCTCCTCCGATTTGGTAGGAGCTACCTCGGATACTTCTTGCTTGGTAGGCTATGCTTCCGCCATGAAGCGGGTTTGCGTGAAGATGAATAAGATATGTAATGACCTTCGCTTGTTGGCAAGCGGCCCTCGTTGCGGTTTGGGTGAGTTTAACTTGCCTGCTATGCAGCCGGGTTCTTCTATCATGCCGGGTAAGGTGAATCCTGTGATCCCGGAGGTGATGAACCAGATCGCTTATAAGGTAATGGGTAATGAATTATGTGTGACCATGGCCGGGGAAGCCGCCCAGATGGAGCTGAACGCCATGGAGCCGGTGATGGCACAATGCTGCTTCGAGTCCGTGGATTTGCTGATCAATGGTTTCGATACCTTGCGTACCCGTTGCGTGGACGGTATTATCGCTAACGAGGATCGTTGCCGTGAGGAGGTACATCATAGCATCGGCGTGGTGACGGCCTTGAATCCGGTAATCGGCTATAAGAACTCGACCAAGATCGCGAAGGAGGCGTTGGAGACCGGCGTTAGCGTTTATCAATTGGTACTGGATCATGGTATCTTGACCAAGGAGGAATTGGATACGATCTTAAGCCCGGAGAATATGATCAAGCCGGTGAAGTTGGATATCAAGCCTCGCCGTTAATCGAGTCCTATTATATAATGTATACCATTTGTGGACCGTATAGGTGGATTTTTCCATCCTATGCGGTCTTTTTTTAGATTATAATCTCTATCTTTGGACTGACTTAATTCTAATAATCATGATAAATAGACGAGATTTTTTAAAGAATGCGTCCCTTTTCACCTTGGGTGGCCTGATGGCCGGAAAGGTCGGGAGCGCAGATGCGGCTAAACCTGTCACTTCTGAAACGATGGCCGCTAAGACAGTTGGTTTACAAATCTATTCTTTAGGCAAGGAACTTTATGCGGATGTACCCGGTGGATTGAAAAAGATCAAGAAAATGGGGTACACGAATCTGGAATTGGCCGGTTACAAGGAAGGCAAGATCGGCGGTGTAGACATGATGGAATTCAAGAAGATGGTGGATGATGCCGGATTGAAGATCACCAGTTCCCACGTGAATCCTCCGGTACGTGAGTACACGAAGGCCAATCGCTCCCAGATCTCCGAGTATTGGAAGAAGACGGCTGATGACCATGCCAAACTAGGCGTGAAGTACTTGATCCAGCCCGGGCAACCGAGTACCCGTAGCACCGAGGAAACCGCTTTCGTCTGCGAGATTTTTAACGAGGCGGGTAAGATCGTGAAAGCGGCCGGTATTCCTTTCGGCTATCACAACCATGAGATGGAGTTCGCCAAGGTAAATCCGGGTAGTACGGAGGCCAAGCTGGGAAGGCGTGTGAAAGGAGATTGCATCTATGAGTTGTTCTTGAAGAATACTGATCCTTCGCTTGTATTTTTCGAGATGGATGTTTATTGGGCCGTGATGGGACAACAAGATCCGATAGAGTGGTTGAAGAAATATCCGAACCGTATTAAGGTATTGCACATCAAGGACCGTGCTATTCTAGGCGAGTCCGGGATGATGAATTTCGAGAATATATTCCAGCAAGCTTACGCGAATGGAATCAAGGATTATTTCGTGGAGTTGGAGGGTATGCCTGACGGACGTTCCCAGTTTGAGGGCGTGAAAGGCTGCGTGGATTATTTATTGAAAGCACCGTTCGTGAAATAAGTCTTTTGACTCATTAAAAAAACGCTCATGGCGGTAGGATGCTTCCTCCGTTATGAGCGTGTTTGTTCGTAAAGCAGCCATACCAATAAAGGGATATAGTCCTTTAATTTCGTCCGTAATATCTTGAGCGCTTGAGAGATGCGGTATGCGATTGTTTTGGGGGATACGCCTGTCCGCTCGGCGATCTCGTTGTAGGTCATTTCCTCGAAACGGTTCATCTCGAATGCCTTACGGTATTCATCCGGGAGCTCCCGGATGGCCTTGGAGGCCAAGGCCATCAGTTCTCCTATATAAAAATCAGGATTCTCGAATTGCTCTTGGAACTTGGCGTACAATCTCTCGTGCACTTGTTGCTTAACCTGTATGTGGCTGATCGTATTGAGGCATTTATTGCGGACAATGGTGAAGAGGAGTGATTTCAGGGACATGTCCGCTACTAGGGATTTTCGGTTTTCCCACAGCCACATCATCACGTCTTGTACGATCTCCTCCGATTCTGGTACTGTTACATATTGGGAGGCGAAGGCGCACAATCCCCGGTAATATTGTTTGTACACGGTGTCGAACGCTTGTTCGTCTCCTGCGATAAGTTCTAGTGAAATTCGTTCTGCGTTCTCGTCCACAATAGTGTTTAAGTTTGTTTGGTTGCAAACTTAATGAATAATTCCGGATAAGAGGCATGAATCCCGCTACTTTTTCTTTCCTTGGTTGGCTACGGCTTCCATGAGTTTCTTGATTTCCTCCGGGTCGCCAAGGAAATAATCATTCACGAGTTTCAAGTCATCATCGAACTCGAACACGTATGGAACGGCTGTCGGGAGATTCAGATGAACGATCTCTTCATCGGAGATGTTTTTTAAATATTTGATGATTCCCCGCAAGCTGTTTCCGTGAGCGGCGACAAGGATCTGGTCGGCGGTCCGGAGCGTCGGGAAGATAACCTCTTTCCAATAAGGGAGAATCCGCTCAACCGTATCTTTCAAGGATTCCGTACGGGGCAACTCTTTATCCGGCACGTCTTTGTAGCGGATATCGAAGCGAGGGTTACGAGGGTCGCCTTCCGATAGGGGAAGCGGGGCTATATCGTAACTGCGACGCCAGATCAAGACCTGCTCGTCTCCATACTTTTGGGCGGTCTCGCTCTTGTTCAACCCTTGTAGCGATCCGTAATGTTTCTCGTTCAGCCTCCAGCTCTTCTCCACCGGGATCCAGTCTTGGTCCATGCGATCCAATACACAATTCAAGGTTTTGACAGCCCGTTTTAAATAAGAGGTATAGGCTTTATTGAACACATATCCTTTTTCTTTCAATAAGTTGCCGGCCCTATAAGCTTCGGCCACGCCTTTTTCTGTCAAATCCACATCGGTCCAACCGGTGAACCGGTTCTCTTTATTCCATACACTTTCGCCGTGGCGAAGCAATACGATACTTTTCATAGGTCTTTTTATTTTTATGATTTGTTTTTCTCGAAATCCTCGATGACTTCTTTTAATATAGGTAGATGACTATGTTGTACATCCTTCGCTGCCGTGAGGAAAGTGACAACCGGATGCTTCTCGATCTCTCGTAAGAAAGGAATGAAATCCGGGTTCTGCTTGATCTCCATCCCGTAGCGACCTTGGAATACTTCCCAATGCCTGTCTTTATCCTCGTGGAACCATTGGCGTAACTCCTTAGATGGAGTGATGTCTTTTCTCCATTCGTCAAACTTCGCATCCTCTTTCTTCAGTCCTCTGGGCCATAGCCTGTCGAGAAGAATGCGATAACCATCCGCCTCACTTGGCTCCTCATAAATCCGTTTTAAAAGAATCTTTACCATAAGAAGTCTCATTTTGTGGTAAAACAGTAGAAAGAGGGATATTGTTGAGCCTTTCTTTAGGAACGGTATTTTTGCCATTATTCAATTTTCTTGAAAAAAATCGTTTTTTTGTTTAGTACATCTTTTGTCTCAACTGTATTAATTATAGAAACAAGAAAAAATGGAAATAAACGAAGACATATTGATCCGATACATCGATGGGATGTTGACCGAGGAGGAAGCTGTGGAGGTGAAAAACTGGCGGGCCGCCTCTCTAGAAAACGAGAAACTGTTGGAGCAGGTCTATTTTACAGCTCAAGTGGCAAGTCGCCTAAAAGTCATGCGGACCGTGAACCCGGACGAGGCGTTGTCTCGTTTTAAATCAAGAATCCATAAGAAAGAGAAAAGATTAGCTTTAAGACAAGTGTTAGGTGTTATTCAACGGGCTGCGGCCGTGTTATTCATTCCAGTCTTTCTTTTATCCGCTTATTTGTTCATACAGCAGGGTCAAGGGAACGTGCGTACGCTAGCCGTACGCACGAATCCTGGGGTGGTTTCGGCATTCGATTTACCTGACGGTTCTAAGGTTTGGCTGAATGCCAATAGCGAATTGAGATATCCTTCGGATTTCAATGCGGATACCCGTACGGTGGAATTAACCGGACAAGGATATTTCGAGGTGACGAAGAATGCCCATAAGCCTTTTATTGTGAAAGCGGATAAAGATTACTCGGTAGAGGTGTTGGGTACTTCTTTCAATGTATCCGCTTACAAAGACGAGAGTATGATAGAGACCACCTTGGTAGAGGGATCGGTAAAGTTGAACGTCGTGTCCGGAGGAAAGCGAATGACACAGATGTTGAAGCCAAACGAGAAAGCTGAGTATCAAAAGGGTGCTGACAAGATCAAGGTGTTCGACGTGAATACCGAATATGACACGGCTTGGAAGAACGGGGAGATTATCTTCAGGAACCATCCGATGGATAAAGTATTGAAAACGCTGGAACGTCATTATCACGTAGTATTCGAGGTAAAAGATAACGAGATACTCAAGTCCATAATAACAGCCCGTTTCAAGGACGAGCAATTGCCTCAAGTATTGGAATACCTGAAATTGGCGTCGGGAATCCAGTATGCGATACATAAACCTACCGTTAAGGACAGTGGATCGGGAACCTCAGTCGTGGAAATATCAAAATGAGAAATAATGTGTAACCTTCTAAAATACGTCTGCCCATGAAGAAAGAATAAACAAGGATTAAAAACATACGGAAGAATATTGGCGTATTCTCCCGTACGAAAAGTCAAGAAGAGCTGTTGGCGCAGCTACAAATAACTTTATTATAAATAGTAACACTACAAAAATATGAATAAAATTGTAACCTTAAATGCTTTAAGGGGGAATAGTTATTCTCTTTTTCGAAAAATTCCGTTAATGATTAACATGGGGGTATGCGCATTCTGTTTGGTACCGGCCATGGTTTTCGCAGAGAACACGCATGAAGTCACAGTCTTAAACGCTCAACAACAGACACGAAAAGCAGTCGGTGTCGTTACGGACAAAACGGGCGAGGCTATTATTGGTGCTAACGTAATTGTTAAAGGAACTACCAACGGTACCATCACGGATATGGATGGCCGTTTCGAGTTGGATGTTCCTAACAATGCGACTTTACAAGTTTCCTATATCGGTTTTAATACGCAAGAGATCGTCTTTACCGGACAACCTTCTATCGAGGTTCAATTGGTCGATGATACGCAAGCCTTGGATGAAGTCGTGGTAACCGCTTTGGGTATCAAGCGAGAGAAAAAGGCTTTGGGATATTCTATGTCTGAATTGAAAGGCGAGTCCCTGACGCAAACCCGTGATGCTAACGTGGCCAACGCTTTGGCTGGTAAGGTAGCAGGTTTGCAGATCAAGCAAAATGGTACCGGTGTCGGTGGTTCCTCTCGTATCGTGATTCGTGGTAATAACTCTATTACTGGTAATAACCAGCCGTTGATCGTTGTGGACGGTGTACCTATCGATAACTTTAGCGGTGGTACGGATGACTATTGGGGTAACGGTAACGTGGATAAAGGTTCCGGTATCTCTGATATCTCCCCGGATGATATCGAGAGTATGTCCGTATTGAAAGGCCCGGCAGCCGCGGCGTTGTATGGTAGCCGTGCAGGTAACGGTGTCGTGATGATCACGACTAAGAAAGGTAGCCAGAATAAAGGTTGGGGCGTAAGTATCAACTCGAATTTCACGGCTGAGAACCCGATGCAAACCCCGAAGTTCCAAGATGTATACGGACAAGGTATCGACGGCGCTTTCGATAATAATAAAGCGACGAGCTGGGGTGCCGCTATGGACGGTTCTTCTAAGGATATGGCGATGGGTTCTTACCAGTATGCGGCGAGAGACAATGATTTATATAAGGATTTCTTGCGCACTGGTACCACTTGGACAAACAGCGTGGATTTGAGCAAGAGTTCCGAGGATATCACTTTCCGTGCCGGCGTGACACGCTTGGATAATAAGGGTGTTGTTCCGAATAGCGGAATGGATCGTACGTCTATCAACTTGCGTTCTACGGCTAAACTGTCTAAATGGTTATCGGCCGACGTGAAGGTTAATTATGTAAGCCAGCATACGAACAACCGTGTGAAATTAGCGGGCGACCCGGATAATATCTTCCTTAACTATTTAAGTATGCCCCGAAGTGTGGGCTTCTCTGACTATGACGCCTATAAAGATAATGATTGGAAACGTGCGGACGGAAAGCCCGCTGGTTATCTGATCGACACGGGAGCCAACGCCAATAACCCGTATTGGTCCGCTTACCGCAATACGAACAAGGATAAGAAAGACCGCTTTATCGGATTCGCGGCCTTGGATTTCACGTTTACGGATTGGTTGAGCTTGAAGCTTCGCTCTGGTATGGATAATTACACCATCCAGTATGAGACAATCCGTGCGACAGGTAACCCGTATTGGGAGAACAACGGTAGCATGACAGCCAATATGGAGAAATTCACCGAGATCAACTCCGATTTCTTATTGACAGCTAAAGGCAACTGGGATCGATTCGGTATCGTAGGTACGGTAGGTGGTAATATGATGTACCGTAATTCTACATGGTACAAGGAATCATCCGGTGAGTTTGTGATTCCCGATTTCCATGCGATCGCCAACGGTAAGACACATGGTGGTGAGTATACTCGCAACCGTAAACAAATCAACTCGCTATATGCTACGGCATCATTGTCTTGGGACGACTATTTGTATTTGGACTTAACCGCTCGTAACGACTGGTCTTCAACACTTCCGAAAGACAATGACTCTTATTTCTACCCGTCGGTAGGTGTTAGCTGGATTTTCACCCAAATGTTGAATAAGATGGGGCATAACACGGGTATTCTTTCTTTCGGTAAGATCCGTGCGTCTTGGGCTCAGGTAGGTAATGATACGGACGCTTATATGTTGCGTGACTATTATAATATCAGTTATGATATTAAAGGGGGTATTTTTAATGCCAGCAACGAGGATTGGATGGCAAATCCAAATTTAAAGAATGAGACGATCAACTCTTGGGAGTTAGGCCTTGAGTTGAAGGCGTTTGAGAATAGGGTTGGTGTCGACGTAGCGTATTATAAGAAGAACGCCAAAGACCAGATCTTAAAGATCGATGTTCCTTCCGCTACAGGGTTCAAGAAAAAGATGATCAACGCCGGTAATATTGAGAATAAGGGTGTAGAGGTTGCGTTTAACGCTACTCCTTATATCTCCGAGAGTGGTTTCCAATGGGATACTCAGTTGAACTGGTCAAAGAATATCAACAAGGTAATTTCATTGACAGATGATACGAAAGAGCAGATCCTTAGTGATGCATCAGTAAGTTTCTTGAAGATCGTCGCTCACGAGGGTGGAGCCTATGGAGATATTTACGGTTACGCTTATCAACGGGATGATAACGGCAACATTATTATCGGTGCCGATGGTGTTCCTTTGAGAACGGACGATATGGTATTGTTGGGTAACAACCAGCCGAAATGGATGATGGGTTGGAGCAATACCTTGTCATATAAGAATTTCGTGTTGAACTTCATGTTCGATATGCGTTATGGCGGTGATGTGTATATGGGATCTATCCGTGCGGGTGCTTCATCCGGTAATTTAGAGATGACGTTGGATAGTCGTGATGGTATGGTTGTTCCGGGGGTATTGGCCGATGGTACTCCCAATACGAAGAGTATTACGGCTCAAGCTTATTGGAATGGTCTTTCTAGCAATAACGTGACAGAGGCTTATATGTACGATGCGACAAACATCCGTTTACGTGAGTTGAGTTTGGGTTATAATTTCCCGAGAACGATGTTGGCGAAGACTCCATTTACTTCCGCTCGCTTGAGTTTCGTGGCTCGTAACTTGTTCATGATTTATAGTAAGACAAAGGGATTCGACCCGGAGGCTGCTTATACATCTGGTAACGCCCAAGGTATCGAGTACGGTTCTATGCCTACTATGAGAAGCTTAGGTTTCAATATTAATCTGGCATTTTAATGAAACATAAATCTAAAAATGGAATTATTATGAAAAGTAGTATAAAGATATTAGCAGCTTGTTCGTTTATGATGGCGAGTATGGCCAGTTGCGACCTGACAGGTATAAATGAGAACCCGGATAAGCCGACGGATGATGTAAATTACAATATGAGCGAACCTCGATTGGCCTCTACGCTACGTGGTGGGATGATTATCGATGGTGATGTGGAACAACGCTTGAAGCCTTTGCAAATTGATTTCTACTCTCAAATGTTGGTCGATGGCGGTGGCTGGGCAACTAAGAATTATATCCAAAATGACGAGTGGAACAATTTAACATGGCAGGCGTATCTGACACAGATCTCCTCTATTAATATCGTGATCCGTAGTTTGATGGAAAAAGATAAGGACTTATACGCTAATACGATCGCTTTCGCTCGTATCTGGCGTGTGTATATCCATAGCCTGGCTGCGGATAAGTTTGGTCCGATGCCTTTCCCGGCCTATGCTACCGTAGAAGATAATCCTCCTTATAAATCGGTGAAGGATATCTATTATGAATATTTCACGGAATTGGATGAGGCGTTGAATAGCTTCAGCGATAGCGCTGAGCCTATATTCTCGGATGCTGGTATCGACTTGGTTTATAAGAATGACGTTTCTCTTTGGAAAAAATTTGGAAACTCCTTGCGTCTTCGTTTCGCTGTTCGTTTATCTGAGGTGGATCGAGAGAAATGTGTCGCTGAGGCAAATGCCGCTTTGACATCCCCTTGTGGTTTGATCTCAAGCAAGGCTGATAATGCTTATATGCCTCCAAAAGCGGATGGTTCTTGGGGACAGGACTATAACTATACGATGTTCCAGATTACTTGGAGCGGTCCGATCTGTATGTCTAAGTCATTTGAGAAATTAGTGACTAATATCGGTAATATCGATTGGCCTGCCGGCGTGGTAAACCAGACATCCGGAGTTGCCGTATCGAATGTACATCCCGCTAAGGTAGACCCTCGTGCCCCGAAGATGTTCCAGCCGGGTATTGAGAATGGTGATTGGAAAGGTTTGGTATACGGTGCGAAAGCAGAGGAGGCGAATACTGGTATTTATCAGTCTAAGCAATGTGCAGAGATGGGCTTTATTATTAAAGATGGCGCTCCGTATAAATCTCGTCCTTATGATATGTTCCTTTCTGAGGAAGTTGATTTCTTGAAAGCTGAGTTGTTCGCCCGTAATTTGGTCGCCGGTGATGCTAAAGCTGCTTATGAGGCAGGGGTACGTGCTTCCTTCGAGACTTGGGGTGTATCGGGTGATGTTGAGGAGTATTTGGCTTCCACGGAAAAGAATGAGGCTGGTACCAGCGCGAAATATGACGATCAACAAGGCGCAGGCAATACGGCTTTAGAGAAGATCATCACGCAGAAATATATCGCCGGACTTCCAGATTTGGCGCAGGAAGCTTGGAATGACAAGCGTCGTTTGAACTTGCCTCGTTTGGATGTGGCTGTTTATCGAGATCAAGCTGTATATAATAATAGTGATACAAATATCTTGAATCCTCAAAATTTCATCAAACGTATGAAATACCCGATGAAAGAGCAATTGGTAAATGCTGCTGAATATGAGAAAGGCAAATCCATGTTAGGTGGGAAAGGTGATGTGGTTTCGACCCCGATTTGGTGGGATAAGAATTCCAACTATTGCACATCTTCAAAATAAATAAACAGACAGATTGATTATATTGAGCTTTAACAGAAGCTGATGGTTATTCTCGTTTGGAGATACTTATCTGTGAAGAACAGTACTCCAAGCGAGAATTTTTTGTTATAATTGAATAGTATTAGATAATAATTCTTACATTTACCCATGATAAATTGTGCGTGTGTAAATTATGAGATTATATATTTATATCTTCATTCTACTATTATTATGTATATTCCCGCTGGGCGCCCAACAGGAACGTTCGGAATCCTATATTCGTATCTCCGCTCCGGTTAGCTTGGCGGGCGCTCTGGATGAGATTGAGAGTCAAACCAATTATTCTTTTATTTATGACGCTCAGGTGATCAATTTATCTGAGAAAGTGCGTAAATCTTTATCCGGACGTACGGTTTTCGAGATTTTAAATTTATTATTTAAGAACACGGAGATCGTCTATACGGTCATGAATGACCAGATCATCTTGAATAAGAAAGAGGCGATAATCCAAATGCAACAAAAGCTGGATGGTAAGGTAAAAGGCATCGTGACCGATCACAAAGGAGAGCCTATTGCCTGCGTGAATGTGGTGGAAAAAGGAACGAGAAACGGTACGATTACGGATATGGATGGCAGCTTTGTATTGGAGCTTCCCGAGGAGGCTACTTTGGTTTTTTCTTATATCGGTTATCGTTCACGGGAAATTGAGTATGAGGGGCAATTGTCATTGAATGTGCAGTTGGAGGATGACGCCCAGATTTTGGACGAGGTAGTTATTACGGCTCTTGGTATCGAGAAGAAAGAATCTTCCTTGCCTTATGCCACCCAGTTAATCACAGGTGGGGAATTGGTAAGGGCCAAGGATTTTAATTTTATGAGTACGCTTTCCGGAAAGATGGCTGGACTCCAGATTAACCGGACTTCCGCCGGTCTGGGTAGCTCGTCCCGGGTGATTATTCGAGGTGGTCGTTCCGCATCCGGAAATAACCAGCCTTTGTATGTGATAGACGGTGTCCCGATCTTGAGCATTAGCAGTGAGCAAGCCTTGACAACGATCGGTGGTACGGCCGATGCCGGTAACCGGGATGCGGGCGATGGTATCTCTAATCTAAATCCTGATGATATAGAGAGTTTGAGTGTCTTGAAAGGGGCTTCGGCCTCTGCGTTGTATGGGGGACAAGCGGCGAACGGTGTGATCTTGATCAAAACGAAAAGAGGTAAGGCCGGGGTACGGAATATTCATTTCTCCTCGTCGCTGACTGTTGATCAAGCGATCAGTCTCCCCAAGTTTCAGAATGAGTTCGGACGGATGGAAGGGGCGGAAACTTGTTGGGGAGACCGGGCTTCTCTTCCGGTCTATGACCCTGTCGGCGATTTCTTCCGGACGGGTATTACCGCTATTAACTCATTGATATTTACGGCAGGGAATAGCCATGTGCAAAATTATTTTTCGTATGCCAATACGACCGCACGGGGCATCGTTCCTAAGAATAATTTAAGCAAGCATAATTTTAATCTCCGTGAAAGTTCTTCTTTCTTTGATGATCGTTTGATCTTGGAGGGGCAGGTAAACTTGATACTCCAAACAATCAAAGGAAAACCTACGGCCGGGGGATTTTATATGAACCCGTTACAAGGTTTATACACGTTTCCTAGAGGGATGGATATGGCACCTTATAAGGAGAACTTTGAGGTATATAACGAGAAACGGAATATGAACGTCCAGAACTGGTATACTACGATTACTGATTTTGAGCAAAATCCTTATTGGTTGGTCAACCGTACGGAAAACGAGGACAAACGTGCCCGTGTGTTGGCGTTGGCTTCCGCTAGTTTCAAGGTGACAGATTGGCTTACATTACAGGGCCGTGGAAATATCGATTATGTGAATGATAAGTATCAGCAGGAAATATACGCTTCTACCTCTCCGGGTATCGCCGGTGAGAACGGGCGTTACATTTATTACACCTACCAGACTACGTTGCTCTATGGGGATTTGATGGCCAAATTGAATAAAAGCTGGGGTGATTTCTCCTTGAACGCCGCTATCGGTACGAGCATAACGGACACACGCACCAGTGCGTTGAGGCTGGATTCGAAAACGGCTTCCTTGTATTATCCGAATGTCTTTACGATCGCTAATATTAACATGTCGTCCAGTGCCTACATCGAGGAGTCGGATGACGCACGCCGGCAAATGCAATCCTTTTTTGCTATGGCGCAGTTGGGATATAAGGAAAGCCTTTACTTAGATGTGACCGCACGTAATGACTGGTCATCTACCCTTGCGTTTACGGAACGTAAATCAAGAGGTTTTTTCTATCCTTCAGTCGGTCTTTCTTGGATTATCCCTAAATCCTTTTCGATGCCTTCCTTGATATCTTTTGGGAAAGTACGGGCTTCTTGGAGTAAGGTGGGTAATGATATACCCTTATTCGTTAGCAATACGGTAGGCCATATCGCCGCGGGCGGGATTCCCCAGCCGAATGATACGGCTCCGTTCGGTACCTTGAAGCCGGAGATGAGCAGTTCTTTTGAAATAGGTACCGAATGGAAATTCTTTGATTATCGTATGGACGTGGATCTTACGTTCTATAAGACCAATACGAAAAATCAACTCTTCTCTTTACCTTCTTCCGCTGGAGCCGCATACAAGTATTATTTTGTGAATGCGGGAAATATACAGAATATGGGAGTGGAATTGACGTTCGGTGCGGTTCCTATCTTAACGAATCAGTTTAAATGGAATACGACACTCAACTTTTCCCGGAATAAAAATGAAGTAAAGAAACTACATGATGATTTGGCTAGCTTTATTCAAGGAGATGAAGGATTCTCCTCTAGCTATACGATGCGTTTGGTGGAAGGTGGCTCGTTTGGTGATATCTATGGGAAAGCTTTTGAGCGGGATAAATATGGTGCGATCGTGTATGGTCGGGACGGCTTGCCCCAAGAGATCGGCAGCGGGAATACGGCTAAGGTGGGGAATTGCAATCCGGCGTTCTTATTGGGTTGGGGAAATAGTTTCACGTATAAGGATTTCTCGTTCTATTTCTTGATTGACGGGCATTTTGGGGGAGATGTGCTGGCCCAGACTCAGGCTGTGCTTGACCAAACGGGAGTGAGTAAGGTTTCCGGAGAGGCCCGTACGATGGGGTATGTGGATTTGGAAGGGCATCATATTTATAACATAAAAGGATTTTATGAGCAGGTGGGAGGACGAAACGGTGTGACTGAATATTATATGTACGATGCTACCAATATCCGTTTGCGGGAGTTATCTTTGGGATATACGCTACCGAAGAGATTGCTGGGGAGAAAACAATTTCTCAAAAAGGCGGAACTGTCTTTTGTCGCCCGGAATCTATTCTTTATTTATAAAAAGGCTCCATTTGATCCGGATGCCGTGCTTTCGGCGAGCAATAGCAATCAAGGGATTGATATATTCGGGATACCGACTACGAGAAGTGTCGGCTTTAATGTGAAACTTTCATTCTAAGCGTATGAAGACGAGATTTCTGAATAAGATGGCAGCTCTGTTGGCTGTATTACTCCTTTTTTCCTGTACGGGTAAATTCGAGGAGTATAATACCGATAATACGGGTTTTACCGATGAGCAGAAAACGTATGATTATAATACGTTCGGTGTCTGGCTAAAGGTAGTCCAGATGGGGATTTATTTTAATTATGATTGGGGGAGTGGCAAGAACTGGCATTTCCAGACGATGCAAAATCTGAATGCGGATATGTTTTCCGGTTATATGCATGATTTTAAACCCTTCAACGCAGGATTGGGGAATACGGTCTATAATTTGCAGGATGGCTGGAATGGTACGATGTGGGATAATACGTATGGATATATCATGACGGAGATAAAGCAGACGGAAGATCATTCCCGTGATAAATATCCGGCTTTCTATGCGATCGCTAAAATACTGAAAGTAGAGATCATGCATCGGATCTCGGATTATTATGGCCCGATTGTGTATACAAAGTTTGGGGAGTCGGATGCCGGGGTAATGCCGGATTCCCAGAAAGACGCTTATTATGCTTTTTTCCAAGATTTGGGGGAGGCTATTCACCTGCTGTCTGAATATGATGGAGAAGAAACCTTTTCTCGTTTCGATATGATTATGCCGGAGAATTACAGGACGTTTGGGGAATGGATGCGTTTCGCCAACTCATTACGTTTGCGCTTGGCGATTCGTATCGCTATGGCCGACCCGGATAAGGCAAGGGATGAGGCGCATAAGTCGCTGACACATCCAGCCGGTTTGCTGGAGGAGGCTTATGAGGTCGTTGCGGTTTCTACCGCCGGAACCGGCTACTCGAATCCGCTGGGGGAGATCAATAAGGCGTGGGGAGAGGTTTTTATGAACGCTAATATGGAATCGATCCTTAAAGGATATAAAGACCCTCGATTATCCCGTTATTTTGAGCCTGCTACCGGACAGGGATATTCCGGGGAGTACCGTGGAATCCGGCAAGGGACAGGATTTAATCATTCCCGCTATAGTGAGCATTCGAGAAGCACGATTACCCAGAAAACGGACGCTATCTTAATGACGCCTGCGGAAGTTTGGTTCTTACGTGCGGAGGCAGCCTTGCGGGGCTGGTCCGGGGAGGACGCCGGGACTTGCTATGAGCAAGGCGTACGATCATCGTTCAATCAATGGAGGGTAGGAGAGGCGAACGCTTATTTACAAAGTGATCATGTAGCCGCCGATTTCGTGGATACGTTTACTCCCGACTATTCTGCGAAGGCGCTTTGCTTGGTGTCTCCGGCATGGGATGAAGAAGCCTCTAGGGAGACCAAGCTGGAGAAGATCATTACCCAAAAATGGATCGCTTGTTACCCCGAGGGCTGTGAGGCTTGGGCGGAGCAGAGGCGTACCGGTTATCCCCGTTTGTTCCCGGTTTTGGTGAATAAAAGCAATGGAAAGATCGATATGCGAACGATGATTCGTCGTTTGAATTTCCCGGTTAGCATTATTTCCGGTAACCCGGCTCAATATTCCGCCTTGTGTGAGTATTTGGGAGGTCCGGATACCGGAGGTACTCGCTTATGGTGGGATACCGGAGTGAATTTTCGTGATTAGCGACTAATTTTTCCTCTTCCTGCCGATAGAATACCGAGATTCTTGAAAAAACACTACCTTTGGCACCGAAAATTATAAAAAAAGGGTTTATGTCTTTAAAACGTTTTGGTGTCTCTTTGGAAGACAATCTGTTGGAATCATTGGATCAATATGTGAATGAGAATGGCTTCGCCAATCGTTCACAGGCGATTCGTTTTCTGATAGAGAAGAATGTAGCCGAACGTAAATGGCAATGCAACCATATCGTAGCCGGGACGATCGTGATCATGTATGACCAAGTCAAGAAAGAGATCTCCTTGAAAATCACGAGTATCCAACAAAATTATAAGGATGTGATCTTGTCGTCTTCCCAGTATTATATCAATCAGAATTTTTGCTTGCATATAGTGACGGTGATGGGAACGGCCCACCGCTTGACGGAATTGTCGGATAAGTTGACGACAATCAAAGGCATTAAGCATGGTAAGTTGGTGATGAGCCGGGCGGATTAATGCTTTTTTTTGCGGGTTTGGTAACACGTTTTTTAGTAGACGTGCTACTAAGGGATGTTTAAAATGATAAATATTATAGATGTAGTAGTATATGAGAAAAGAACTTTTACTGGTTTTCGGACTGTTGATAGGCTCCATGGCATTTGCGATAGATCCGGCAGAGATTGACAGTCTGATCAATTTGAAAGGGGTGGTGGTTTCCGCCAACAAGATCCATGTGAACCGGAACAGTGTGCCGTTATCTATCTCGGTCATCGAACGGGAGGAGATTGAGGCTAGCAGTGAATCGGCGTTGCTTCCTGTATTATCGGAGTATGTGCCGGGATTATTTGTGACACAAAAAGGAATCACAGGATTTGGTGTTTCGGAAGGAGCGGCTGGAACCGTAAATATTCGTGGCGTAGGGAGTGGAAATAAGGTTTTGATGTTGTTTGATGGACAACCGCAATGGGCAGGTGTGTTCGGACATGCATTACCTGATACATATGTTGCTTCGGATGTTGAGCGGGTAGAAGTTATCCGTGGACCGGGTTCTTTATTATATGGCTCAAACGCTATGGGAGGAGTTGTTAATATTATCACTCGTCATCATAAACAAGAAGGAAGGCGTACGCAGGCCCGTGTGATGTATGGTTCCTATAACACACAAAAATATATGGTGAATAATGGTTTTAACGTTGGGAAGTTCAGTAGTTTTGTCTCAATTAACCATGATCGTACTGACGGACATCGTCCGAATTCGGATTTTAATATTACTAATGGTTTTGCTAATTTGGGATATACATTCAATGAACATTATAAGATAACAGGAGATGTTAGCTTAGCTAAATCTAAATTTCAAAATCCAGGGAAGACCTCGGCTCCTGTATTAGATAATAAGATGGATATCCTGCGTGGTACGGCATCTATGGCTTTGGTAAATAATTATGGGAAAATGAGCGGGGCTTTACGTTTGTTTTATAATTGGGGAAATCATAAGATTAATGATGGCTACGATCCGGGAGAGAAACCATTGACTTATTTATTCCGATCTGATGACCACAACGTCGGTGTCTTATTATATGAGTCTTTTCGTTTGTTTAAAGGGAATAACTTTACCGTAGGTATTGATTATAAAAACTGGGGTGGACATGCTTGGAATGATAATAACGATGGCTCTGAAAAAGAATTGGTTGACAAAACTGTGAATGAAACGGCTGGATATGTCATTATGCAACAGGATTTGTTTGATATGTTAAGTTTGAATGCCGGCGTTCGTTATGAGCACAGCAGTACTTATGGTGGAGAATGGGTCCCTCAAGGGGGAGTGACTGTTCGTCCTTTTGAGGGAAATATGATTCGGGCTTCTGTTTCTAAAGGTTTTCGTAGCCCCAATATTCGTGAAATGTATATGTGGGGAGCTGCAAATCCAGATTTGAAACCGGAGAGTATGTTGAATTATGAGGTGGCTGTCGGACAATCTTTTTTGGGTGGTGATTTATATGCTGAGTTAACCGCATTTTTTATTGATGGGAAAGATATGATTTATTCGGTGAGCGTAAATGGGGATAATAGGCCTCCTTTCAAGAATCTAAATACGGGTACCTTTACAAATAAAGGTATTGAGTTTGAAACTCGTTATCAAATTTGTGAGAATTTAAGTATGAACTTAAATTACAGTTATCTGCATATGAGTAAGCCTATTCCTGGTGCCCCCGGTCAAAAATTTTATGTAGGGGCTGTTTATAAACCGGGACGTTTTACTTTAAATGTAAATGTACAATCTATCTTTGATCTATATACCAATGAAGGTTGTACAGAGAAGGAAGATTTTACAACCTTGAATGCGAAGGCAGCCTACCGTTTCGGTACACGTGATAAAGGCTTGAATCTATTTGTCAAAGGAGAGAATTTAACGGCTACCCGTTATTCCATCAACGAAGGATTCCCGATGCCGAAGGCGATATTTATGGGAGGTATAGACGTAACTTTCTAGCATGGGTGGAAAAAGAACTTCCCCGAATACTCATATCTCCTTGAATTTTATGTCTACTTTCTAATATTTGTTTTATCTTTGCTTCATCAGAGTTTATTTGATTTTGATTAAAAGAATAAAACGTTATATATATGGATGTGAAAAATGATTTGAGTGGAGGAAAGCCCACGTTGCTAATCGCGGAGGATGAGGAAAGTAATTATTTACTTCTGAAGACCATTTTACATAAATATTGTAATTTGATCCGTGCTAAAACTGGTTTGGAAGCTTTGGCTCTCTTTAAGGAAAACGAGGTGGACTTGATCTTGATGGATATAAAGATGCCTGAGATGACGGGTATCGAGTCTTTGAAAGAAATCCGTAAGCTATCGAAAGATATCCCCGTAATCATGCAGTCGGCTTATGTATTCGACTCTGATATGGAAGCCGCTAAAGAAGCCGGGGCTTCCGGTTTTATCACGAAGCCGATCAATCTAAAGGTATTGAAAAATACGATATCGCAGTATTGTCCGTCGATCGTATGGTAAGGATTTATTAAGATGTTTTAGATTTGTATAAACGGCATTTTGCCGTATTTTTTGTTATTTTTGTAGAAAATCGTCAAGAGGGCGCTTTACAAATGTATTCTAATCTACAAAAATGACATGCTTATGATAAAAAAAGAACATCTTGTATCCGACATTTCTAAACTAAAAAAAGTATATAATCAGAGCTTCCCTTGGTTGGTGACCTTAGCGGAAGAAAGTGAGAACGCAAAGTATTTTAAGGATGCTTTGCGTTCTCTTATTTTATCCCGGCTCACGGAAAAGGAAAGTACCCAAGAAAACGTAGGAATGGCGGTGGCGAGACGTATCCTTCTTTTGATTGAGCATGATGATACTTTCGTGGACGAGCTGTCTACGGGCGAGCGTCTTCCGGTGCGGACGGTCACTTATCTTTGGCAGTTCCTGATCGGCCATTTGGAAAATGAGGTCTCTCCTGATTTATTCATTGACCTATACCATCAGTTTGATTTATTGGAATATCCGGTTGAGATCCTACCGGACCGGGCATTGGTGAAAAGGCAGATGAGCCGTTGGCCGACCGGGCTTGACCCGGAGGTAATCGCTATCCGTGAGAGGAACAAGGAGCGTATCATCGCTTGCTTGATCAAGAAGATAGAAAGACGCCATAGCCCTTCGTCACGTTTTCAGTTCGCCGAGGGCATCTCCTATGAGGAGAAAGAGGCCCGGGTACGTGAATGGTGGAATACCGCTCGTTTCCATTTGTCGATGGCGATCAAGAGTCCTACGGAATTGAACTCCTTTTTGGGATATTCCCTGTCGGACGAGACGATGAGCTTATTGGCTCGTGCCAAAAAGAAGGGGATGCCCTTTTTTGTGACTCCTTATTATCTTTCCCTATTAAATATAGAACATGAGGGGTATGACGACGCTACGGTGCGATCGTACATCATGTACTCGAACGAGCTGGTAGATACGTATGGAAGCATTAAGGCGTGGGAAAAGGAAGACATGGTCGTTGCCGATGAGCCGAACGCGGCGGGTTGGCTATTGCCGGAGGGACATAATATACACCGGAGGTATCCGGAGGTGGCGATCTTGATCCCCGATTCGATGGGGCGTGCCTGCGGTGGATTGTGCGCTTCTTGCCAGCGCATGTATGATTTCCAGAGCGAGCGGTTGAATTTCGATTTCGAGGCTCTGAAGCCTAAGGAGAGTTGGGACCGGAAGTTACGTCGTCTGATGCGTTATTTTGAGGAAGACGCCCAACTGAGGGATATCTTGATAACGGGCGGGGATGCCTTGATGAGCCAGAACGCTACCTTGCGTAAGATATTGGAGGCGGTATATAAGATGGCGGTGCGGAAACGGAAGGCGAACGAGAGCCGTCCGGAGGGCGAGAAGTACGCCGAGTTGCAACGGGTACGGCTAGGTTCCCGGTTGCTGGCTTATCTTCCGCTGCGTGTGACCGATGAGTTGGTCGGTATATTGAGGGAGTTCAAGGAGAAGGCTTCCGCTATCGGCGTGAGCCAGTTCTATATACAAACGCATTTCCAGTCTCCACTAGAGGTGACACCGGAGGCGAGGCACGCTATCGAGGCGATCTTGGCGGCGGGCTGGACGATCACGAATCAGTTGGTATATACGGTTTCGGCTTCCCGTAAGGGACATACGGCGAAATTACGGCAGACCTTAAACGCCCTTGGGGTGGTTTGCTATTATACGTTCTCCGTGAAAGGATTCCTGGAGAATTATGCGGTTTACACCCCGAATAGCCGCTCGTTGCAAGAGGCTCGTGAGGAGAAGATCTTCGGGCAGGTGCCGGAGGAGAAACAGGCGGAGTTGTATGATATGATCCGTAACCAGCGTCCTTTAGGCAAGTGCTTGGTTCGTTTCCTGAAGGAGAACGGGTTGCTGTTCGCCGGGACGGATCGTAACGTGTTGAACTTGCCCGCTATTGGTAAGAGCATGACTTTCCATACCATTGGACTGACTTCCGAGGGAAAGCGGATTCTTAAGTTCGATCACGACGGGAGCCGTCGGCATAGCCCGATTATCGATCAAATGGGTGAGGTCTATATCGTGGAGAATAAATCCGTGGCCGCTTACCTTAGGCAATTGAAGGAGATAGGCGAGGATGTCAATGAGTACCGTACGATCTGGAATTATTGCGAGGGAGAGACCGAGCCTCGTTTCAGTATTTATGAATACCCGGCTTATCCCTTTAAGGCCACGGACCGAATGACTAATCTTGAATTATGAATTCTATCCTCATGTGTTTGCCTTGGTTTCGTATATTTTGCTTAATTTTGTTTCATTGAATTTAGAAGGATATGATACAGAACGAAAGAGAAATCAGGCATGAGCTTGTGTTACAGGCCGCACGCCGCATGATGACAGCCGCTCGCACGGCTCCTAAAGGCAAGGGTATTGATATCATAGAGATAGCGATGGTGACGGATGGGGATATCTTGCGCCTGTCCGATGAGATGATCCGGATAGCGGCCGAGACCGGATTCAAGTTCCTGCTTCGTGACGCCGAGAATATAAAGAGTGCCGACGCCGTGGTGATTATCGGTACCTCCCAGAAAGTACAAGGCTTGAACTGCGCCCATTGCGGTTTCGATACCTGCGTGGAAAAGCCGGACTTGGTTCCGTGCGCTATTAATTCCGTCGATCTGGGTATCGCTATCGGCTCGGCTTGCGCTACGGCGGCGGACCTGCGTGTGGATACTCGTGTCATGTTCAGCGCCGGCTTGGCGGCCCAACGACTGGGGCTGTTGGGAGACTGTAAATGCGTGATGGCGATACCGGTCAGCGCCTCGTCGAAGAACCCGTTTTTTGATCGTAAACCGAAAGAAGAACCGAAAAACTAGAAACAAATGAGTGACTCTATTCTAAAATTCGCGAATAAGCTGGAGATACGTTATTCCTTTAATAATAAATCCAATTATATGGATGCCATGACCAAGCACCGGTGTGAGAAGGAGATTCTTACGCTGATACGTTCCTTGGCGGATATGCTGGACGTGAAGCTGACGGTTTACAACGAGCCTTACGATAAGGAGGGTGGTTTCCGTGAGAAGCTGGGCGTGGCTGGGGAGAGTAGCCGCTCTATCTCTATCGTGTTGAACTTGGTGATGCAGATATTGACCCGTCCTTCCTTGTCGGTGGGTGGACAACCGCTGATGGATCGTACGCCGGCGGACGAGGAGGAGATGCAGCGTGAGCTGTCTAAGTTACGCCGTGAACTACGGCTGAAGACTCCGGGGGCTACGCCTTCACGCCGCTTGATCGACCTGTTGAACGCCTCGCCTCGTTTCTGCAAGTGCAAGTCTAATTTCTACGAGGCTTTGAAAGGGTATCCGAAGGTGACGAAAATCTCGGTACGTGAGTTGAACGAGAAGGATCGTAGCCGTTCCGGTTCGCTGGAGGTGAAGCGGGACCAGTTCGATTATTTTATCTTGCGTAGCGACGATCTGCCTACGGTCAAGGATAATAAGGCCACGATAGAGATCATCTCGCCGGTACTGAAAGACAGTAAGTATCGGTGGAAAGGTATCTACAACAAGGGAGGCGAGACGATCGATTTCTATATGCAAGATGAGGATTTCAAGAAACAGATGTTCGAGGACAAGATCTCGTTCACGAGCGGCATGTGCATCGATTGCGTCTTGGAGATCGCCCGCCGTCTGTCGGAGCTAGGAGAGGTGGTCAACGTGAGCTATACCGTGACTACGGTGATACGTACCCGTTTCGATAAGATGGAGATCGTCACCCCTCAAGGCAAGCGGCATCTTCGTAAACTGGAAGCCGCGAAGAAGCAGCTTACGCTGGATTTGTTCGGCTAATCCGACAGCGGTATTCCCATCGCTCCCAAACACTACCGTGTTCCCACCTGAACACAGTAGTATTCATCAGCGAACACAATAGTATTCAATCCCGGACACAATAGTCTTTTTGCTTTGAATACTATTGTGTTTTCACATAGAGGATCTGTACGTCTTATTTATTCTTCTCCAAGCTTATCTTGTAATAGTGTGGGATTATTATGGGAACATTTCCAGTGTACGTGCGGCATCAAACAGGGCCTTCTTTATATTGTCGGCAGTTTGGGGACTATGCTTTACCGAACGGTAATATTTGCAGATGTCAAATAAATCTTGCTTGGCATTTTTCTGCCATTTTATTTTTACCATGCTTCGGCTTCTTTTACTAGGTCGTCGTGACTTTGTCCTAGGCCTTGGCGGGCATCTTGTACACCTTGGCGTACACGTTGTGTCAATTCGTCAACGTCATATTTACAAGGGCTGTCCCGTTCGACTTTATTTCGCAGCTGGCACAGATATTTTTTCAGCTGTGTCATCGCCTCTTCGTTATCTAGCAGGAAATTAAGATTCTCGAAGATGTCTGCCCTTAATTCCATAGTTGTCATACGGATCCTCCTTATTCTTTAAATGAGTACTGTGAGCAAAGATAATGTTTATCCATTTAATTTACCGTATATTTCCTCGGATAATTGAATAAGATCGCCAATAAGGCGCCTGCCCCCAATAGATACGGGTAGTAAAGATATTGCATGATCTCGATAGGGGAGACATGCCCGAGTCCGGCGGCCATCAACATCTGGGCGCCGTAGGGGATGATTCCCTGTACGAAGCAAGAGAAGATATCCAATAGGCTGGCGCTGCGGCGGGGATCTATCTTGAACCGGTCCGCTATATCTTTGGCGATCGGGCCGGCCATGATGAGGGCGATCGTATTGTTGGCCGTGCAGAGGTTGGCGAAACTTACCAAGGCCGCTATGCTCATCTCGGCCCCCTTGGAGGAATGGATGCGGGAGGTAAGCTTGCGGATGATCCAGTCGATACCCCCGTTATAACGGATCATCTCCAACATGCCTCCTGCCAGAAGCGTCACGATAATCAGCTCGCCCATATTCGTGATACCTAGTCCCATGGAGGCGTTCCAGCCCCAGATATCGAAGCTACCGGTCCACAGACCTACTATACCGGACAGGACGATCCCGATGAATAGCACCAGCATGACATTGATCCCGCAAACGGCGGTTACCAATACCACCAGATAAGGGATCACCTTGACCCATTCGATCGGGGCGGGGGCGTAAGCGTTCTCCACGCCGCTTCCCACCAGCACGTATATCAATCCGGTCAGGATCGCTATCGGGAGGGCGATACGGATATTCACCTTGAACTTATCGGACATCTGGCAACCCTGCGTGCGGGTAGCTACGATAGTCGTATCGGATATGAACGACAGGTTATCGCCGAACATAGCGCCGCTCACCACGACACCCAGCATAAGGGCGTCTGGCATCCCCGTCTTGTCCGCTATACCGACAGCTACCGGGGCCAAGGCCACGATCGTGCCCACCGACGTACCTACCGAGATGGATATGAAGCAAGCGGCTAGGAAGATTCCGGCCGCCAACAGGTTACCGGGCAGGATGGACATCGCCAGATTCACGGTAGCGTCTACGGCACCCATCGCCTTGGCGGTCTGCGCGAAGGCCCCGGCGAGGATGAAGATCAATACCATCAGCATGATATTACTGTTGGCCGCCCCCCGGCAGAACTGCTCGATGCGGTTGCTTAATTTGCCTCCCTTGGAGATCGCTATCGCTACGATCGAGGAGATGACGAAGGCTACCGTTATCGGCATCTTATAGAAATCTCCCGCCACGATAGATACCACCAAATAAGTCAATAAGAATACCACCAGCGGTGTCAACGCCCAAGCGTTCGGTCTGCGTTCCAACTCCCCCATTTTTTCTTATCTCTCTTAAATTAACTGTCAACTGTCAATTCTCTACGTCCCTTCTCTTAGAAGGAGAACCGCAGCGCTATACGCACGCCCCCCTTCTTGATATTCGGTTGGTCCAGATACGTCAACCGGCGGTAATAATCGATCCGTAATATCTTGAAGATGTTCTCCAGACCTACGCTGGCCTCCAGGTAAGGCGTACGGCCCATCGGCGAGGTTCCCTCGGGGAAACGGTATAGTCCCGTCGGGTCCAAGGCAGGGTTGTTCTTATCGGTCAGTCCTCCGTAGAAACCGCTGAACGATATCACCTCACGCAAACGTAGCCACTTCACGCCGGGAATACGGTTTAAGATCCATCCCTTCATATAATACGTGAAGTAGAACGAAACATACTGGTCGCTTACGAACTCCAGCGCACGCATCATGTTGAAGGCTTGCGGCTGGATCGTGATGGACTGGTTGGTATTCGGCATGATGAGCAAGGGGAAAGGAACCTTGTCCCATACCTTGCCCGCCGTCACCAAGGCGTCGATATGTCCGAAGGAAGAGAGCCAGATCCGTTTCTCGGCGCTGATCTCCGTATGGTTGTAGTTGAAGTCGCCCCCCAACACGTTCTTCAATCCCATCTGATGGGATAGCTTGAATACGGGAGCGTCTTTCGAGAGGTTGAAAAGCGAGTTCTTACCCTCTCGTCCGTTATAGGCACGCTCGCCCGGGGCGAAACGAAGCTGGGTCCCTAGCTCCGTGTTGGTGAAACTCTTTAGGTTCGTCAATGTCCCGTCGGCGTCGTAACGGTCGTAGCGGAGCGTTCCGGCCGCCTCGTTGTTCTCGTTCCGCGCCCAAGTGGTAAGGGTCAGGCCATTCAGCCATTCCTTCTGGTACTGGAGCATGGTCTTGCGGATGTATTGCATCATGGTGACGGGCTCGCCCACCTTCCATGCCACGAACATATTATCCTTGCTGGTGAAGAGGAAGTCCTGACCAGGCGTATATACGTCGTACTCTTGGATCGCAGAGATATTGTTCACCGGGCTTTCTCCCTCGTGATATTTCTTCTTGTTCACGCTATACGTCAGCTTGGCGTTATACTTTAGCTTACGGTCGTTTACGCCATAGGCCAGATAACCGCTACCGAACCAGTGCGGGTTGAGGTTTGCCGTCGTCATACCTCCCACACGCATGCGGAAGCCCTCCAGATGGTTGGCGCTGAACGTGGTATTCATCGGTCCGAAATCGAACTTGCTCTTATCCTTGTCCGCCGTGGTCGGGATATAACCGGTGATCAATATCTCGGCGGTCTTGATGATCACGTTGAAAGCCGGTACCTTGCGAAGTTGCGCCAGCAAGTCGTCCAAGGCGCTCTCTTTCTCTTTCAAGGGGACATGGCGGTTGTGTATCCAGAAGGTGTCGGTCTGGGCGGTGGCTTCGGGCAGCTCATGGATCGGACCGAGAAGGCCGAAGATCGAGTCGGCGTTCTGCACGTCGAACTGATACTTATCGAAATTCCTTAGCTGGTGGGCATAGAGCTGTTGCGCCCCTTTTACAATATAGAAATTAACGTAGGTATTCTCGTTGGCGAGCACCCAAGTGCTATCCGGCATCCGCTTGAACTCTTGCTCGATCCGGAGCTTGTCCACCCAGTTGAGGTTGATGTTCGCCGGGGTGTTCAAGAGGAATTTCTTGACGGCGTAATTACCGTCCAGCGTGATGTACAAGCGGCCCGTGAAGCCGTAACTCTGGCTGTTTACGGGCACGAAGGCGAGATCCACACATTTATCTCCGGCAACGTCCACCGTATCCATGATATAATATTTGTAATAGGAGACAGCCAGCGTGGAAGATAACGGGCTCACGAAACGGTTCAACAAGATATTGATATTGTTGTCGAAGATATTGACGCCCTTGAATATCTCCTCAAGGTTGGCGGTGATGGCGCCTCCATCGTCCAAGGTCTTGTCGATACCCTGCTGGCGCTTGGCCTTGGTGATCGTCTTCTCCGCCTTGGGATGTTTGCGGTAGTATTGGTCGGAGATCGTCTCACGGACGGAGATCGTCAGGATCGGTTTCCCGTTGAACTCCGAGGTATCCAGATAGTTCTTGATGAACTTGAATTTCTTCAGGAACTTATTCTTCTCGAGATTGGGGTTGAAGTCGTCCAGCGACATGCTGAGCTTCTCGTACACCTCGCTTTGGTACTCGTCCTTCGCCTCGATGCGGTTGTCGTTCTTATGCTCTATGACTTTCTTGATCAGTTCCACGGCGGGGTTGTCCTTGCGGGAATATTTCTCACGTTTAGGCTTGACGACTACCTCGGCAATCTCGAACGAGGTAGGCCGGAGGAGCACGTTGAGGGCGTTGTTCTTTTGCCCCGCCTTTAGGTTTACGACCTTATTGTCATATCCAAGCGAGGATACGACCAGCCGGGTAAGCCCTTTGTCATTCTGGAGGCTGAAAGCCCCGTCATCGTCGGTCATCGCCCCGATCGTCGAGTTCTCGAACATGACGGATACGTAGGATAGGGGTTCCCCGCTTACGGAGTCTCTCACGATTCCGGATGCGGAAGTTATGCTCTGGGCGTATAGGACGGAAATGCCGGTCACGAATTGTAACAGGACTAGCAAAGTGATATAGCGAATAGATCTTATCATGTAAATGTCTCGTTATTCCTTCACGGATAATACTGTTGGCAAAGGTATGTTTTTTTCGTGGGAGGGAGGGGGGAGAGGCTATTAATAATCATTAATCACCGGGTTTCCCACCGCTCGATGGGAAACCCGGCGGTAGAAAACGCGAGCTTCATTATTTAACGAAAAAGATCTTCATTATTTTATATCTCTGATGGCGAGTCGCTGTCGGTAGCGGGCTTGTCGCCTTCTTGTTTCTTGGCGGCTGCGGCCCTCGCCTGCGCTATGCGTTGGTTGTAGAGGGCGTTCGTCTCGTCGACCAGCGCATTGAGGCGGCTGATGAAGGCGGCGGTCTCTTGAGTGGGCTTCACCACGCTTTGCGCGAAGGCGTAGGTGGACATCTCGTCGTATTCCTCGTCCATGCGTAGGCGGATTTTCTTGGCGCTCTCTACGGGGTCGTCCGCCTTGGCGTTGGTGCGTTGCTCGGTGAGCGTGGCGTATTGCTTGTTCTTCTCTTTCAGCGCTGCTACTACTTCGGTGAGGTTGATCGCCGCCAGCGCCTCGGGCATCCCGGCCTTGTCGAGGTCTACCAGCAAGCCCTCGATGGCGGCCGTCTCCTGCAAGTTGGCGAGGCGCGCGGCTCCGATGTAGGGCTTTACGGGAAGGTATAGCTTCTCGGCCGCCGTGCGTTGCGCCGCCAGCGGGCTTTTCGTCATTTGGGTAATAGTGGAAGTAATGAAGATCAAGAGATCATCCCTCTCCTTGTCGAGGGCGGACATCTGCGCGGTCTCCTCGCTGGCCGAGGATTGGTTCACGGCGTCGGTCAACAGGGCGAAATCGGTGGCGAAGGCCGTACGAAGTTCTTGGGGGATGCCCAGCGGGTCGTTCGGGTCGAAGCTGATCTCGTCGGGAGATTCCGAGTCGCCTCCGCCACCCGCGAGCAGGTTCCCGTAGCGGGCCATGAAGGTTCGGTACTCGGCGTTGTTCAATTTCGTGATGTTAATGTCTTTTACTTTTGTAATCTTTTCCATTTTCTTGTTGATTTAGATCCATGATCAGGTTTAATACTGGCTAAAGGTAAGACAAATCGGTGGATATAGCTCTGGAAACTACCGTATTTTTCGCGGATTCGACCTCGCGGCAGGTGAAAAGTCGAATCTTGGGAAAATACGGGGCTTACATCGGGCGCGAAACGGAATCTTGGGGAAATGCGAGACCTTGCGGCGGGTGCACGGTCGAATCTTGGAAAAATACGGGGGGTACATCGGGTGCGCGGTCGAATCTTGGGGAAATGCGGCACCTCGCGGCAGGTGCGCGGTGGAATCTTTAGAAAATGCGAGGCCCAACCTTGGTGGCCGGGCCTCGCCGATAAATCATTTCTTCTTGATCACGATGATACGTGTGCCGCCCTCGGGCTGTACCAGATCCCCGATCTGCTTGCCATTGTCATCTAACGTAGGAACCAAGAACGGATAATATTCCGGGTTGTAATACTGCTTCGTGCTTAGGGAGCCTTCTCGGGGACGCATGGAGTAGGCGAGCACGCCGCGTCTCTACAACGCCTCCTTGTTCCACTTGTTCAGCGGGTTCTTCCCCTCGGGGGTATAGAGCTGGGCGATACGGGCGGCGTAGGCTTTCTCTACCTTGCCCCGGACGATCTTCATAGTGCTGTTTACCATGCCGTTTTGCTCGGTGAAAGGCTCGGGGAGGATGGCGAAGGTAGTCGGCAACCAACGATCCGGGAATAGAGTAGACAGGTCGCCTCCCTTGCGGAAACGGTCGATCTGGCGCTGGATGATACGGATGGCCTCTTCTCGGCCTTGATCGCTCGTGAGGTCCAGATTCTGGTGGGCCAGATGCTTCCTCAACCGTTCTTTGTTAGGGACCAACAGGGCGGTCGTGTACGGACTCTGGTTATTGTACAGGATCAGCTGGTCGATGCAAGAGGAATGCTCTACCAAGGCTTCCTCTATACCCTCCGGACTGTATTTCTCCCCGTCGCTTCCGATCAGCAGGCTCTTGAAACGCCCCAACACATAAAGAAGCCCGTCACGCATATATCCCATATCCCCGGTGTACAGCCAACCCTCCTTTACGGTATCGGCCGTCGATGCCGGGTTCTTCCAGTAGCCGGCCATCACGTTCTCTCCCCGGATGACGATCTCGCCTTTCTCCCCCGGAGGAAGTACGTTGCCGTCCATGTCGCAGATCTTTAGGTCGAGGGGCCGCACCAATACGCCGCTACTGCCGAAGGTATGGCGGCGGGGGCCGTTGGTCGAGATGATCGGTGTCGCCTCGCTCAGCCCGTATCCTTGGTACATCGGGATTCCCAAGGCGTAATAGAACTTCTGCAAGTCCTTATCCAGCAAGGCGCCCCCTCCGATAAAGAACTTCAGCTCGCCCCCGAAGTTCTCACGGACTTTCGCGAACAATAGCTTGTCGAACAAACGGACCAGTGGCTTCAAGAGGACGCGGAAACCTTTTCCTTCCTCCTCGTCGCTATCCCCGTTATAGATATAACCGATCCGTAAGGCTAGGTTGAAAAGGCGGACGGCGTTCTTGCCTCGCGCTCGGATACCTTGCTCGATATTCTTCTTGAAGTTCTTCGCCAAGGCGGGGACGCTCAGTATCAGGTACGGCTTGAACTCCTTTATATTGATAGGGATATTCTTCAAGGTCTCCATACCGGTACGCCCTACCTGCACAGTAGCTACCGAGGCTCCCTTCGACATGAAGATGTAGAATCCTACCACGTGGGCGAAGCAATGGTCCAGCGGGAGGATCACCAACGTACGCCACGTATCGTCTATATCCACGCAAGTGAGCGCTTGCTCCACGTTCGCCGTATAGTTGCGGTGGGTGAGGATCACGCCTTTCGGATCGGCGGTCGTGCCGGAGGTATAGGTGATGGTGGCGTAATCATCGTTGCCCAGCGATTGCCCGATCGCCAAGAACTCCTCTATCGGATGAATACCCAGATAGACCTTCCCCATCCGGCGTATCTCGGACAGCGACATCTCACGGTCTTGGTATTCCGCTTGCTCATCGAGTACGATGATCTTCCGTACGGCGGGGAGCTGATCCTTGATCGCCCGGATTTTCTTGAGTTGCTGGCCCGATACCATGATATATTTCACGTCGGCGTGGACGAGACGGAACAGGAGGTCGTTCGCCTCCTCCAGCTTGATCGATAGGGGCACGTTCGTCGCCCCGGCGTAGAACATGGCCAGCTCGCCGATGATCCACGCGTTGCGCCCTTCGCTCAGTAAAGCCATATTATCCCCCTTTCGCACACCCAGCGATATGAGGCCGGCGCTTTCCTCATAGACGAGGTCGCGAACCTCGGCGTAAGTGGTTGGCTCGAATCGCTTGCCCGTCTTCTCCCATAAAAAAGGATTACTCGGGAATCGCTTGGCTGAACTCTCAAAAAGGTCTATAATCGTTTTCTTTTCCATATCTTTTCGTGTTTGTAAGAGGATGTGTCAAAAGTTGGTTGAGTTTATTTTTTCCATCTCTTGCAGGTAGCCGCATGCCGCTTCCACCGTAGGGACGTTCTTGATCACGATGCTTCGCTTGCCATTCTGCTCCCGGAGGTTGCATTCACGGGGATGCTTTTGGATGAAGCCCAGCAGCTTGCCGAACGCCTCGCTTTGGTAATACGGGCTGTCTGGGTTATTCACCAAGAAGAGGCTCATCTGCCCTTTCTTCAGGATCACCTTCTCCATACCCAGTTTCTTGGCCATGCGACGGAGGCGCACGATCCGGATCAATTCCTTGCCCTCCTTCGGTATCTTGCCGAAGCGGTCTTTCAGGCGCTCCGTAAAGGCGAGGATGTCACGTTCCTCCTCCATATTATCCAACTCCCGGTATAGGGAGATACGTTCCGAGTCGTTGGGGATGTAGGTGGGAGGGAACATCAATTCTAGATCGCTCTCGATATAGGTCTCCCGGACGTACTCGCTGCCCGTATCCCGGTGCCCTTCGGTGTTATCGGCGTAAAGATCGGCGAATTCCTCGCTTTTCAACTCGTCTACCGCCTCCTCCAAGATCTTCTGGTACGTCTCGTAACCCAGATCCGCTATGAAACCGCTTTGCTCGGCGCCTAGCATATTCCCGGCTCCCCGGATATCGAGGTCTTGCATGGCGATATGGATACCGCTACCCAGCTCGGAGAAGTTCTCGATCGCTTGCAACCTGCGCCGTGCCTCCTGCGTCAGCGAGGTGAGGGGCGGGGAAAGGAGGTAGCAGAAGGCTTTCCGGTTGCTTCGTCCTACACGTCCGCGTAGCTGATGGAGGTCGCTAAGCCCGAATTGCTGGGCGTTGTTGATGATGATCGTATTGGCGTTGGGCACGTCGATGCCGCTCTCCACGATACTGGTGGCTATCAATACGTCATACTCATAATTCACGAAATCGAGGATGATCTTTTCCAGCTTCTCCGGCTCCATCTGCCCGTGCCCCACGGCTACCCGTGCGTCGGGGACTTCCCGCCGTACCAAGGCTTCCATCTCGTAAATGTTCTGGATACGGTTGTTGATGAAGAATACCTGCCCGTTCCGGCTCATCTCGAAATTGATCGCTTCCCGGATGATATCGGGATTGAAACGCTCCACCTCCGTCTGCACGGGATAACGGTTGGGCGGTGGCGTGGTGATGCTGGAAAGGTCCCGGGCCCCCATCAAGGAGAACTGTAGGGTACGGGGGATCGGGGTGGCCGTCATTGTCAAGGTGTCCACGTTCACCTTCAGCTGCCGAAGCTTCTCCTTGACGGATACCCCGAACTTCTGCTCCTCGTCGATGATAAGCAAGCCCAGATCCTTGAAACGTACATCCTTGCCGACGATCCGGTGGGTGCCGATCAAGATATTCACCTCGCCCTCTTTCAGCTCTTTCAAGGTAGCCTTGATTTGCGCGGCCGTACGGGCCCGGCTGATATAATCGATCTTGCAAGGGAAATCCTTCAAGCGCTCACAAAACGTCTGGTAATGCTGGAAAGCCAGTACGGTGGTGGGTACCAACACGGCCACCTGCTTATTGTCCGATACCGCCTTGAATGCCGCACGGATAGCCACCTCGGTCTTTCCGAAACCAACGTCTCCACAAATCAACCGGTCCATCGGACGGGTACTTTCCATATCCGCCTTGACCTCGGCGGTAGCCTTCATCTGGTCCGGCGTGTCCTCATAGATGAAGCTGGCTTCCAGCTCATGCTGCATGAAGCTGTCCGGCGTGTAGGCGAAACCCGTCTCTTGCTTGCGTTTGGAATAGAGGAGGATCAAGTCCCGGGCGATATCCTTCACCTTCGCCTTGGTACGTTCCTTCATCTTTTCCCAAGCGCCTGTGCCGAGCTTGCTCAACTTAGGCGGCTCGCCGCTCTCTTTCCCCTTGTATTTCGATAATTTATGCAGGGAATGGATGCTGACGAATATAATATCGTTATTCTGATAAATCAATTTGATGGCCTCTTGCATCTTACCGTTCACCTCGGTGCGTACCAATCCCCCGAACTGTCCTACGCCATGGTCGATATGTACGATATAATCCCCCTGCGAGAACTGGTTCAGCTCCTTGAGCGAAAGGGTGATCTTTCCGCTTCGTGCCTTATCGCTCTTCAAGTTGAACTTGTGGAAGCGGTCGAACAATTGATGGTCGGTGAAAAAGCAGATGCGTAGCGTATCGTCGGCGAATCCCTCGTGTATCGTGCGGTTTACGGCGGTGAAAGGGATATTGTCGCCCCTATCCTCGAAAATCATCCGGATACGGTTGGCTTGTTTCTCTTGATCGCTCAATATATATAATGTATAGCCCTCGTCGAGGTATTTATGGAACGACTCGCTCACCCGGTCGAAATTCTTATGATAGATCGGCTGCGTTTGCGTAGAGAAATGGATGGTAGCGTCCGCCGTTCCCATCGGCCGTGCCCCGAAATGAATGCGACGGAAATCCAAGACCTCCCGTAGGAAGTCCTCGCCCCGGACTAATTTCTTCCGCATCTGGTCGATATCGGCGAAGGATTCCTCGTCGGCTACCACCGGATCGTCGTTCCATACGCTTCCGATGCGCTCCTTGCACCATGCGAGATCTCTCGCCGCTATGCAGGTGTTCCGGGGAAGGGAGCCTAGCAAGGAAGTACTATCCATGGCGTTCTTGCTCATCTCCGGTACGATATAGATGCTGTCCAGTTTCTCCTTGCTGAGTTGCGTCTCCACGTCGAACGTACGGATGGTCTCCACCTCGTCGCCGAAAAAGTCTATACGGTAAGGAAACTCGTTGGAGAAAGAGAAAACGTCGAGGATACTGCCACGGAGGGCGTACTGCCCCGGCTCATATACATAGTCGACCTGCTCGAAGCCATACTCGTCCAGCACGTCGGAGACAAACATATTATCCAGCTTCTCGCCCACGCTGATCTTTAAGGTATTCTCCTTCAATACCTCCCGGGCCACGACTCGTTCCGCCAAGGCGTCCGGATACGTGACGATCACGAAAGAGGCGTCCGGGTCTTGCAACCGGCTGAGTACCTCGGTGCGCAGGATCTCGTTCGCCGGATCGACATGCCCGTACTTGATGGCCCTCCGGTAAGCGGATGGGAAGAAGTATACCTCATCGCTGGCGGTAAGCTGCATCAAGTCGTGATAGAAATAGCCGGCTTCCTCTTGGTCGTTCAACACGCACACATAACTTCCCCTTCCTTTCGTAAAAAGAGAGGCGATCGTCATTGCCGGACCCGAGCCATTCAGTCCCTTTAGGAATATATTGCGGGACGTATCGTTTTTCAGTAAGGTGTCCAGCGCCGTCACTTGCGGGTGAGCGGCATATAGTTTCAATAATTCTTGTACTTCCAAAGCGAAATCTTGTTTCCGCGAAGGTAACCTTTTTGCTTAAGTTTTTATAGGTGTTCGTCCGGTTTCTTTCTTTATCAAGTAACTTTTACGGCTCTCTAAAACCACAGCGATAATTCGAGTAGGGGATTTTGGGGGAAATGCTTTTGGGCCCCCTGAAAAAGGGAGACTTATCGTATATTTTTATGTATGTTCTAGTTCCTTGCCGTATGATTCTGTAAAAAGTCGTACGTGTTTCCCGAAAAACATGTACGACTTTTCAAAAAAACACGTACGTGTTTTTCGAAAATGATAATCGTCTTTTTAAAATGTTAGTATCCAATTATTTATGTATTCATGTCATTTGCATACTTATTGTATGGAATAGTTTAATAAATTTCCTCTATCTTGATATAAAAATTATCTGTTTGACAGCTACTTATACTTGCCGTATCTTTGCGGTATAAGAAAAACAAAAAGTATAACAAATTAAAAAGTAGCAATTATGAGAACATTAGATTATATCCACTTAGACGCATCAGCGGTAAGTAACGTAGTAGCAAGCTTGAAACAATTATTGGCGGACTACCAAGTATTCTATACGAACCTTCGTGGTTTCCACTGGAATATCAAGGGACACGGTTTCTTCGTTCTTCATGGTAAATTCGAGGATATGTACAACAACGCTGCCGAGAAGGTTGACGAGTTGGCGGAACGTATCCTGATGTTGGGAGGCGAGCCGGAGAACAAGTTCAGCGAGTACCTGAAAGTAGCCCGTGTAAAAGAGGTATCAGGCGTATCCTGTGGTGACGAGGCGTTAAAGAATATTCTTGATACGTATGGTCATTTGATCGATGAGGAACGTAAACTTCTTTCCTTGGCATCCGGGGCGGGAGATGAGGCTACGGTCGCTTTGATGAGCGATTATCTGAAAGAACAAGAGAAGTTGGTTTGGATGTTAGTAGCATATTCAACTTGCGATTGCAAGAAGTAAAAAAGGTGATTCATTGCGTTTGGAGAAGGTCGGAAGTGATTCCGGCCTTTTTCTGTTGGTGCCAATAGGGGTTTTTTATTGTTTCATGTCTTATTCATATATGTCGTTCGATTATTTTATCAAAATAAAAAGTATATGAAAAGAGTTGTATTATTTGCGATGGTGTTAATGTTGGGTGTAATATCGGTACAAGCCCAGTGGTCGGTAGTTCCGGAAGCGGGTATGACAGTGATGAAGGCGGGTCCAATGGTTGATTGGAAACCGAGTTGGAAGATTGGGGTAGGAGTGGAATATCAGTTGAAGCCGGAATTTCTCTCTCTGAAGTCAGGTTTGTATTATACGCAAAGGGGATATAGTAATGACAAATTTCCCGGATATGGATATGGGTGTTATTGGTGGGCAGTGCCGGGACCTACTTATGATCCGTATGGATATGCGTATGATTACTCAAATAAGGTGACACGAAATTTCTTGCAATTACCGATTATGGCTAATTTCTCATTCAAATTAGCTGAGGATATTCGTTTGAATGTTGGAGTAGGCCCTTATATAGCCGTAAGCGTATTGGATAAAGGAATGTTCGGGGGATGGTCTGTCGCTTCGGAAGAATCCGCTAAGTTTTATACCCATGATCCCTGTGAAGGGCTTCGTGCTTTTGATTGGGGGATAAGTGCCACTGTAGGTGTGGAAATAAAACAATGCTTTATCAATTTTGGCTATGATGTATCGTTAGGTAAAGAGTATAAGGGAGGATCGATCGAGGCGAATTACCATACTTTGGCTCTTACCGCAGGATATAAGTTTAAATTGGGTAAATAGAAACCCAAGTTCTATCGCAAGTCTTCTTGCTGATCGTTTAAATATAGATTTTATCTATATATGTATAGGAATTATCTGTTTGACAGTTGTTTATATTTGCCATATCTTTGCAATATAAGAAAAACGAAAAGTATAACAATTAAAAAATAGCAGTATGAAAACATTAGATTATCTTCATTTAGACGCGTCAGCGGTAAGTAACGTAGTAGCAAGCTTGAAACAATTATTGGCGGATTACCAAGTATTCTATACGAACCTTCGTGGTTTCCACTGGAATATCAAGGGACACGGTTTCTTCGTTCTTCATAGTAAATTTGAGGATATGTACAACAACGCTGCCGAGAAGGTTGACGAGTTGGCGGAACGTATCCTGATGTTGGGAGGCGAGCCGGAGAACAAGTTCAGCGAGTATTTGAAAGTAGCCCGTGTAAAAGAGGTATCAGGCGTATCTTGCGGTGATGAGGCGTTAAAGAATATTCTTGATACATACGGTCATCTGATCGGTGAGGAGCGTAAACTTCTTTCCTTGGCATCTGAGGCAGGCGATGAGGCTACGGTCGCTTTGATGAGCGATTATCTGAAAGAACAGGAGAAGTTGGTTTGGATGTTAGTAGCCTACTCAACTTGCGATTGCAAGAAATAAAAATGGTAGATTCATTGCGTTTAAAGAAGGCCGGAAGAGATTCCGGCTTTTTTGTTCTATGATATTTATGCTCTGCAACATACTTAACACCTTTTTACATATTTCGTATCTTGTTTAAATTCATCACTGCTATATTTGATTCAAATCTGAAACGCAATTTCAAATATGGAAAACACGCTACCAAATATGGAAAAAGTGGATGAGAACTATAAAGTGCCTAATTTAGAGAAGGGCATTGCGGTTCTTGAGTACCTTTCCTTGCGGTCGGCGGGGGAAACATTGCAAGATATTAAGTCGGCGCTCGATATATCGCAGACCACGGCTTACCGTATTTTGAATACATTGGTGCGGCTGGAATATCTTAATTTTAGTGAAGACACGAAACGTTATAAACTTTCCCGAAAATTATTGACTCTTGGTTTCAGATCCTTGAATGAACACAATCTTTTAGAGACCGTCTTGCCACATTTGCGTGATTTACGTGATCAAGTGAAAGAGACCGCTTGCTTTGGTGTCTTGGGAGATGAGAAAGGGATTTTTATCGAACAAGCGCAAGGACATCATACGTTCCGCTTCGTCCTGTCGCCGGGAAAGCCGTTTGAGTTGCATTGTTCGGCTCCGGGAAAGGCGATTATGGCTTATTTGCCGAAGACGGTGCGAGATCGCTACCTGTCCTACATGACGTTTACACGGTATAATACCCGGACGATCACTTCTCGTGAGGCCTATCTGGAGGAATTAGAAAGGGTTGGCAAACTGGGGTATGCCATGGATAATGAGGAGGAGCTGAGCGGCGTGATATGCGTAGGCGCCCCGATCTTTAATTATACGGGATATCCTTGTGGGGCGATCTGGATCTCCGGCCCGAAAGACCGCTTATCGAAAGAGGTGGTGAAAAATACGGTGAAGACGATCAAGGAGGTTACCGGGTTGATTTCGAACGAACTAGGATTTAGAAAATAAGGAATACAAAATATACCATGAACACACGAAAATACTTGATAAAAAACTCATTGGTGGCTTGTCTTGTCGGCTGTTGCGTTTCTCTCGCTTCAGCCGGCAACCCACCTTTCTTTACTACGGATGCCGTATTGAACGCGAAGGGGGAGCTATTAATGACACAGAAAGGAACGAGACATCTGGATATCTTTTCAGCGGACGGTAAGAGCTTGCTTCATTCGTTTCCGTTTGATGAGATCCCGACCGGGTTGCTTCCGGATGGGGATAAGGTGTATGTGACGACCTTCGAGAAGACCGGCCGCTTACAAGTGCTTTCCTTGGAATCGGGTAGGGTGGAAGCGGCCATACCGACGGGATCGGGAGCCTGCCATCCGATGTTCGGGCCGGATAAGAAACATATATATGTATGTAATCAGTTCGATAATTCGGTGGTCGAGGTAGATCCGGTGATGCGTAAGGTAGTCCGGAGCGTGAAAGTGTTGCGTGAGCCTAAATCGGCGGTATTCAGCAAGGATGGCAAGTATATGTTTGTTACGAATTTCCTGCCCGCACAACGGGCGGACGTGGATGTGGTGGCCGCTTGCGTATCGGTAATCGAGATGGATGGGTTTACGAAAGTGAAAGATATCCAATTGGCGAATGGTAGCAATGCCTTACGAGGGATGTGCATCACGCCGGACGGGAAATATATATACGTGTCTCATAACTTGGGACGATTCACGGTGCCTACTTCCCAGCTTCAACAAGGTTGGATGAACACGAGTGCTTTCAGCGTGATCGATGTGGCGAAGCAGGAATTCGTTGGGGCGGTATTGGTGGACGAGCCGGATCGTGGCGCTGCCGGTATCTGGAGTATCGCTTGCGATGACAAGCATATCTTTATCACGCATAGCGGTACGCATGAGGTAAGCGTGATCGATCATCCGGCGATGTTGGCGAAGTTTGAGTCTTATAAGGATAAGAGCCGTCTGGATTACGACTTGAATTTCTTGTATGGACTTCGTGAGCGAGTTCCCTTACAAGGAAACGGTCCCCGAAATTTTATATTTTCGGGAGATAAGTTGATAATCCCTACTTATTTCGCCGATATCTTGAATACCGTCGATATAAATACATTGGAGGTAACGGCTACCGACATGAATCCGGGTCGTACGGAAACGCCGGAGAACAAGGGCGAGAAATATTTTAACGATGCGAATCATTGTTATCAAGGCTGGCAGAGTTGTAATGGTTGCCATCCGGGGGATGCCCGTACGGACGGGATGAACTGGGACTTGATGAATGATGGAGTTGGTAACTCGAAGAATTGTAAGAGCATGTTGTATTCGCATGTGACTCCCCCAAGCATGATCTCGGGTGTTCGTGAGAGTGCGGAATATGCGGTACGTGCCGGTTTTAAGTTCATCCAGTTTTTTGAGCCAGAAGAGGAAATGGCGAAATGTGTGGACGCTTATATGAAATCCTTGCGTCCGGTGCCTAGTCCGTATTTAGTAAATGGGGAATTATCGGATAAGGCGAAAGAGGGAAGAAAGGTGTTTGAGAAACTGAAATGTGGCGAGTGTCATAGCGGTCCTTATTATACGGATATGAAGATGCACCGTATCGGCGAGGATATCGAATTTGAGAAAGGGTGGGACACTCCTACTTTGATTGAGGTTTGGCGTACGGCTCCTTATCTGTTTGATGGGCGTGCGGCTACCATGGAAGAGGTGTTCGAGGTCCATAAGCATGGTATCGATAAAAAGGTCTCCAAGAAAGATGTCGAGGCATTAACGGAATATGTAAACTCCCTGTAAAATAAAAGGATATGAATTATTGTGAGAAAATACATTATACGATATTAAACACTGAGCCGGCTGAGTTCGCGGTTATGGTGGACGATCTATTGTCTCAATTACCTCAAAACGAGGTGATCATGAGACTGGCCTTTTTCGGTACTCCGGGTACGAATGAGGAATACGTGGCACGCCGGGTTTTGCTGCGGGAGAAAATCCGTCGGTATTATGGGGATTGCGAACCGGCTTTGAGCTATGTCTCCCAACCGCCGCTGAACGCTCCTTTGCTGATGGAGGTACATAGCTATGTGCCCGATGCGCAGGATCGGATTACTTTCCGTCATTATCAAGGTGTTCCTTATGTCTTGTTGGAGAATGCCTCGGGACGTTTCCTTTTTGCCGGCGGTTTTCAAGGGGATGTACTCCATTTTGGTATAGAGCCTCAGTCGGTGGAAGCTTTCCGGTTATTGGGGGATGTGCTTCGTCGGGAGGGGTTTCCGTTGAATAGCATTATCCGTCAGTGGAATTATATCGAGCGTATAACAGCTTTCGACGGTCAGGATCAGCATTATCAAGCGTTTAATAACGCCCGGTCTGATTTTTATAGTAAAACGGAATGGACGAATGGTTATCCTGCCGCTACGGGTATCGGGGCGAATCTGGGAGGTATCTTGATTGATGTGGATGCTGTCGTATTTACTACGCCGGACGCTTTCGCTACGCCGATCGATAATAAGTTGCAGGTGGCTGCCCATGCGTATTCGGAACAAGTACTGGAAGTTGCCCGACAAAAGAAGACGACCCCTAAGTTCGAGCGTGCCAAGAGCATGACTTTTCAGGATCGTAAATTGATTTATATCTCCGGTACAGCCGCTATCCGTGGTGAGGAGAGCTTGAAGGGAGTAGGTCTGGAACGTCAGCTACGGATCACGATGGAGAATATAGCGGAACTGATCGCTGACGCTAAATTGGTTAAGTTACGAGTCTACTTGAAGAATAAATCCGACTATGAGGAGGCTGAGCGTTTGATGAATACCTACGGATTAAATATCCCGATCTCTTATATGTGGGCCGACGTTTGCCGGGATGAGTTATTGATCGAGATCGAGGGAATAGCGATACGTTGAAACAGATAGTACTAACAAATATACACAAAAACAAATGAGAAAAGGTTTGAACATGAAAATGGCGGCTATGGGATTGGCGTTGGCATCTATGGTCGCATGTACGGGAAAGACAACAACAGACGCTACTTGTTGCGCCGCTAACGGGGAGGGCAATTGTCCGGAAGGAACTTGCCGCAAAGAATGCACGAACGCATGTAATACTAACAATCAAAAAAATAAAACAATGGCTTATTCAAAGAAGTACACGAACGCCGATTTTTATAAAGACGGCAAGTTCCAACAAGATGTCGCTATGGAAGCGATGAAAGATATGTTTGCTTTCTACGATGTTCCTTTCACGGAGTTGATGGCGAAAGATATGTGGGTGACAGACTTTGGTTTGGGTGATTTCGAGAATGTAGGTATGGGGGGTATTTTCTGGATCAACGATCCGGAGTATAAGTATTTCGCTCACGCTATCTATTTGTTGCCGGGCCAGATGATTCCGGAACATGCTCACATAAAGACTGACTTCCCGGCTAAACATGAGTCTTGGATGGTAGAGAAGGGTTGGGTATACAACTTCTCTGAGGTAGGTGACGAGACTCCGAACGCACCGGCTATCCCTGCTGGACACGGACCGATCAAGAGCAAGAATTTCGTGGTTCAGAAGGTCGGCGACGTATTACGTCTGAAGAAATTGGAGACATTCCACTTTATGATGGCAGGTCCGGAAGGCGCTATCGTAGATGAGTGGGCATGCTATCACGACAACGCTGGCTTACGTTTCACGAACCAGAAGGCCGCTTTATAAAAACCTCTAGGGTTATGCTTCGTAATTCTAAGGGTTGCCGATCGTGATCCTTAGGGTTTCAATAAACAACCTTCTAAATTTAAATTTAATACATGAATAAATACTATATAATGGTATCACTCTTGTTGTCGACCTCTCTTCTTGTTTCGGCAGGTCCGAAGCAAAAGAAGGTGGATAACTGGATTGACGCCTCAGTAAAACAAAAGTCTGAGCTTCGTGCCTCTTTGGTGAAGGCGAACATGCCGATCATGTCGGCTTGGATCAAGGCGAAGCAGAAGGCTGTCCCGATGTCCGCCGATTTGACGGGGCTGGATCAGTTGGTGCTTGTTACGGCCGCCGGACCGGATGGTACGGATTGGGATTGGGGTACATGGGCGAATGCCCGTTTAATCAAGGCGGACGGTAGTTCGGTTTGGTTGGATGAGTTAGATCCTGATTATTGGGTTTCTGGCTCGGGCAGTATCCGCAAGAATACGGATTTATACGGGAATCCTTTGTTGATCGGCGGTAAGAAATACGATCATAGTGTATTATGCCATGCCAATGGCGTGATGGTGTACAATATCAATAAGGAATATGTACGCTTCGAGGCTGAGGTGGGTTTGGCCGATCAGTCGACGGTAGGTAGTGTATTCTTCCGTATCATGAATGTTTTCCCGAAGGAGGAGGCCGCACGTTTGCTAGCCGCTTATCCGAAGGAATTGGGGGCCTTAAACGCTAATATCGATGGGTTGGAGAACTGGTTGACTGCCAGTGACGCTTCCGCCGAGCGTGATATTGTCTTGAATCTGGCTTCTCGTCTGAAAGACGCTGCGTATGTAAAGAACGCTGTTAAGCAGATCGAGACGGAAAAAGATATTGATACCCAGATCCGTGAGTATTTGAAACTTTATGAGAAAACTCAACGTATCTGTAATTTGCAGAGCGACTTGAGTTGGTTGAATATGGAGGCGATTCGTTTGGCTTTCAACGATATGAAAAAGTTGAAAGGCTTCGACGCCACTAAATATCAACCGGTTCTGGATGAGTTGGAACAGCAGGTAAAGAAAGGTTTCGATGGCATTTATAGTGGTGATGAGGCCGCTTTGGTTAATGCCGAGAAAGCGATCGCGAATAAACGTACGATCTTGCTGGCGAACCCGTTCTTGGATGGTGATAAAGTCTTGGCTGCCCGCTTTAAATTAGGTGTAAACGCTCATAAGGCAATGGCTCCGGATTTGGGTACGCAGGGTAATAACTGGAGTAACCAAGAGTCCGCCCGCCGTATGGGCTTCGACGCCGATATCGTGGAGTTGAGTAATTTACGCGGGGAGGATGTACAGGTACGGTCGATCTATAAACCGGAAAACGGTTCCTCTGTCGCCGACTTGCGGATGCATTGGGATGGCGATCGTGCTATGTTTACCCAGACGATGCCCGATAAGCGTTGGAACGTATTCGAGGTGAAATTGGATGGCTCGGGCTTTAAGCAATTAATACATAACGAGGAACCGGATCTGGAGTTTTATGATGGAACCTACTTACCGGACGGACGTATCATCGCCAACTCGAATATCGGTTATCAAGGCGTGCCTTGTGTAAGCGGTGATGACCCTGTCGGTAATATGGTACTTTATACGCCGGATACGAAGAACTTGCGCCGTCTGACTTTCGATCAAGACGCAAACTGGAACCCGGTAGTGATGAATAACGGTCGTGTGATGTACACTCGTTGGGAGTACACGGACTTGACGCACTATTATTCCCGTATCGTGATGAACATGAATCCGGATGGTACGGAGCAGAAAGCGCTGTATGGTAGCGGATCGATGTTCCCGAACAGTACGTTCGATATTCAGCCGTTGCCGGGCCACGGTTCCGCTTTCGTGGGAATTATCTCCGGTCACCATGGTATTGCCCGTTCCGGTCGTTTAATCGTGTTCGATCCGGCGAAAGCCCGTAAAGGCGCCGCTGGTATGGTACAGGAGATACCGTATCGTAACCGGCCGATCGTGGAGGAGATTAAGGATGAGTTGGTAAATGGCGTATGGCCGCAGTTTATCAAACCGACTCCGCTGAATGATAAATATTTCTTGGTGGCCGCTAAATTAGATCCACAGGATTTATGGGGTATCTATTTGGTGGACGTATTCGATAACGTGACTTGTTTGCGTAAGGTAGAGGGTGAGGGCTATATCAGTCCGGTTGCCGTACGTAAGACACAGACTCCTCCGGCTATTCCGGACCGTGTGAAATTGAATGACAAAGAGGCTACGGTCTTTATTCAGGATATTTACGAGGGAGAGGGTTTGAGAGGCATTCCCCGGGGTACGGTTAAGTCTCTTCGTCTGCACGCTTATGAGTATGCTTACGTGAAGACTACCTCCGATCATAACTGGCATGGAATCCAGTCCGGTTGGGACATCAAACGTATGTTGGGTACAGTACCGGTAGAAGAGGATGGCTCCGCTATCTTCAAGATCCCGGCGAATACGCCGATCTCTATCCAGCCGTTAGACAAAGACGGAGTGGCTATCCAGTGGATGCGTAGCTGGTTGACCGGTCAGCCGGGCGAGGTGGTATCTTGTATCGGTTGCCATGAGGACCAGAACCAGATTCCTATTCCGAAACGTGTGATGGCTTCGCAGAAAGCCCCGCATGCGTTGACTCCGCCGGAAGGGGGGACCCGTTCGTTCACGTTCGATCTGGAGATCCAACCGATCTTGGATCGTGCCTGTATCGCTTGCCATAATGGTGAGGGTAAGGCTTTCGACTTGCGTGGGGGCAAGAAGGATAAATTAGGTTATGGCACTTCTTACTTGAATCTGCATCCGTATGTACACCGTCAAGGTGGCGAGGGTGATATGGTGGTTCTTCAACCGTATGAATATCATCCGAACACGAGTGAACTGGTTCGTATGTTGAAGAAAGGGCACTTTAACGTGCAACTGACGGATAAAGAGTGGAAAACCCTTTATAACTGGATTGATTACAACGCTCCGGATAAGGGTTATTTCAATGCGAATGTGCTTTCGAAGGATATCATCCCGTATCAAGGCTTTGACCAGATCAAGCGTCGTAAAGAGTTGACGGATAAGTATGCGAATGGCGCAGGCGTGGATTGGAAGAAAGAGATCTCCGATTATGCCGCTTACTTGAAGGGTAAAGGTGAGATCAAACCGGAGATGCCGGAGAAATTGGCTCCTGTCAAGGAAAAAGAGTTGAAGGTGAAAGGTTGGCCTTTCGATGCGGACCGGATCAAGGCTATGTTGGCCGACGAGAAGGAAACCCGTAAGGAGATTGAGTTGGCTCCGGGTATCAAGATGACATTTGTTCGCATTCCGGCCGGACAATTCGTGATGGGTAGCTATCGTGGGCAATCCGATACTCGTCCGACGGCGAAAGTGAAGATTGACAAAGCTTTCTGGATGGGTGAGTTGGAGGTTACGAACCAGCAATTCAACGTGATTTTCCCGGATCACGACAGCCGTTTCGTGGATCAGCAATGGAAGGATCACGTGGTTCAAGGATATCCCGCTAATAAGCCAGAGCAACCGGTAATCCGTGTAAGTTACAATGACGCTATGGATTATTGTAAGAAGCTGAGTGAGAAAACAGGCTTGAACATCACGCTTCCGACCGAGGCGCAATGGGAATGGGCTTGTCGTGCCGGTAGCGATCAAGATTTCTGGTATGGCGATATGAATGCGGACTTCGGTAAAAAGGATAACCTAGCCGACGTAACCACGCTCCTGCTTGCCGTAAGCGGTATCGACCCGCAACCGATGCCTAAGACTTCTTATTGGTACAAGTACTATACTTACTTACCGAAAGAGGAAGGCGTGGATGATGGCAATTTGGTTCAGGTGGGTGGTAAGCAATATGAAGCGAATCCGTTCGGTTTGTATTGCATGCACGGTAACGTGGCGGAATGGACTCGTTCAGATTACTTGCCTTATCCTTACAACGAGAAATCGAAAGAGGTTTCCGAGTATAAGGTGGTTCGTGGCGGTTCTTATATCGAGCGACCGAAATTCTCGACGGCTTATACCCGTAAAGGATATTATCCGTACCAACGTGTATTCAACGTAGGCTTCCGGGTAATTATTGAGGACTAATAGACAAGGTCTATTTATAGATAGATAACATGGATGCGGCAAATTAATCGCCGATTCTTTCAAAAATGATTAATCTGCGTACATTTGTCGCATCAGTGTTATTAATAAATGAGCAAATGAAAACTCTAGAAAGATTTATCTCTTCTTCTGTGACGACTATCGTCCTTCTATTGATCTACGCCTTTGGCTTGGCTATCGCTACTTTTATAGAGAAGTATCATGGTACTGCCGCCGCTAAAGCGATGATTTACTATTCTCCTGTATTTTTCTTACTCCAATTCTTATTGGTAGCCAATTTCGTGGCTATCGTTATCAAGCACCAGTTACTTAAGCGGCGTAGATGGGGATTGATGGTCACCCATGCCGCCTTTATTGTCATCCTTCTGGGTGCCCTTATTTCCCACCTTTTCGGCGAGGAAGGAATCCTTCACCTGCGTGAGGGAGAGGCTAGCGATCGTATCATGATCCGTACCTCGGACCAGACTCTCTATCATACGCTTCCTTTTAGCGTAGAACTCGTGAAATTTACCTTAACCCGCTATCCCGGCTCTGCCAGTCCCTCTGCTTATGAGAGTGAGTTGCTGGTACATGTAGATGGACAGACTCGCCATGCCCGGGTATATATGAATAATGTATTAGACGTGAAAGGCTATCGCTTCTTCCAAGCCTCCTATGACCCGGATGAGCAAGGAACGGTACTTTCCGTGAACCGAGATGTGGCCGGAAGGAATATTACGTATACCGGCTACGTGATTTTAGTGATCGGCTTTATACTTTGCTTGGTAGGTAAAAACTCCCGTTTCATGAAATTAAGCCGACAGTTGAAAGATTTAAGATCGGGCGCTCGTAAAACGACCCTGTTAGTAGCGATTCTTCTTTCCGTAGGGGGCTTGCGGGCGCAAGGTGCGGCCGCTCCCGAGATGAAGGAGGCCATACAGAAATATGCGATAAGTCCGGAACATGCCGCTAAGTTCGGTGCGTTGCCGATCCAATCGGTAAGCGGACGTATGTTGCCGATCAATACATTTTCTTCCGAGGTACTGCGAAAGTTGCATAAATCGGATCAGTTCGGTTCCTTGAACTCTGATCAGTTCTTGTTGAGTGTCTTGGCTATGCCGGATATGTGGGTCCGGGTGCCGTTTATCGCCTTGTCTAATAGTGAGCTGGCTAATTATTACGACCTTACGGATAAGGATTGCGCCTATATAGAGGTATTCGATAGTAACGGACGCTATAAATTGCAAGAGAAGCTGGAAAAGGCCTACAATAAAATGCCAGCGGAGCGTACCCGCTTCGATAAAGACTTGATCAAGCTGGATGAGCAGGTAAATATCTTCCATCAATTGATCAATTACCAGATGTTAAACCTTTTCCCGAAAGAGGACGACCCGGATCACAAATGGTATGCACCGGGCGATGATTTATCGGCGTTTTCCGGAAAGGACTCCATGTTCGTTACCCACATTATGGGCTGGTATTTATCGGAGGTACAGGAAGGATTGAAGAGTGGTGATTGGGAGAAAGCGGACGAGGTAATCGGAATGATCCATACGTATCAGCAAGCCAAGAATAAGACGGTAGACATTCGCCCTGAGAAAATACAGGCCGAGATTAAATATAATCAAATGGATGTATTCCGGCAATGTAAGAAAGGGTACTTGATTTTGGGAGGCTTGTTGCTGATCTTCGCTTTCGTGGCCTTATTCAAGAAGAAAAAATGGGTTACCTATACGACTTGGTTATTGAGTCTGGGCATTTTGGCCGTATTCGTTTTCCATATGTATGGGATGGGAATGCGGTGGTATATCGCAGGTTACGCCCCTTGGAGCAATTCGTACGAGACGATGGTTTATGTGGCTTGGGCTACGGTGTTCGCCGGGTTGTTGTTCGTACGCAAGAGTACGCTTACGTTTGCGTTGGCTACTTTATTCGGGGGGATCATCTTGTTCGTGTCCGGCTTGAGTTGGATGGACCCGCAGATCAATCCGCTGGTTCCGGTCTTGAAATCCCCATGGTTGATGTTCCATGTGGCGGTTATCGTGGGAGCTTACGGTTTCTTCGGTATTAGCTGTCTGATCGGCTTGACGAATCTGGTGATGATGAGCGTAAGCGGGGAGAAGAACAGCGTGATGCTCAAAGAACGGGTACGAGAATTGAGTATCGTGAACGAGATGTCACTTTGGATCGGATTGGCCCTGATGACGATCGGTACTTTCTTGGGAGCGGTCTGGGCGAATGAGTCGTGGGGACGTTATTGGGGCTGGGACCCGAAGGAGACGTGGGCGTTGATTACGATGGTGATATATGCGATCGTGACGCATCTCCGCTTGATACCGAAATGCAATAACCTGTGGTTGTTTAATTTTACGTCTATCTTGGCCTTCTATTCGGTGTTGATGACCTTCTTCGGCGTGAATTATTTCTTGAGTGGCATGCACTCTTATGGCCAGAATGACAACGTGAACGGGATATTTATTTATCTTTATCTGTCGATCATCCTAGTATTGGGGGCTGGCTTTATATCCTATCGGAAGAGAACGAATTTTAATAATATAATTGTCTAACTATAAATTGAATAGATCATGAGAACATTTAATCACGTAGGAATTGTCACTACAGAAAGTAAAGAAGGGGCGGTTTATAACGAAGGCCTGAGTGTATGGTTGACGGATTACAGCAAGAGTCCGAACCGGATCGAGTTCTTGAAATTCGAGAAAGGCAGCTGCTTACCGGAGTTGGTACAGACCAATGGCCATATCGCTTATACGGTTCCTTGTTTGGAAAAAGAGTTGGAAGGTAAGAAGGTAATCTTCGGCCCTGCTGTTTGCGACGAGCACTTGACGATCGCTTTCATCGAGGAAGAAGGTATCGCTATCGAGATCATGGAACTAAAATAATTCGTAAATCAAAATTTATAAATCTAAAGGAGGATAATACCATGTCAGACATCAAGACAAAATTCATAAATGATCCTGAGAATATTACGGCTGAGTTATTGGAAGGTTATGCGTTAGCGTATCCGAATCAAGTAAAGTTGGCGGCTGAGAATATCGTCGTACGTGCTAACCCGAAAGGCAATGATAAGGTAGCGATCGTTACCTTAGGCGGTTCCGGTCATGAGCCTGCCTTGAGCGGTTTCGTAGGAGAGGGCATGTTGGATTGCTCCGTCGTGGGTGACGTATTCGCCGCTCCGGGTGCCCAACGTTTGTTTCAGGCACTGCAATTGATGGATCGTGAGGCCGGGATCTTGCTGGTCGTATTGAACCATTCCGGCGACGTGATGAGCGCTAATATGGCTTGCCAGTTGGCTGCTCGTAAGGGTATCAAGGTGAAGAAATTACTTACGCATGATGATATCAGCGCAGGTATCGGGGCGAATGTAGATGATCGCCGTGGCTTGGCCGGTTGTGTTCCTTTGTATAAGATATTAGGTGCCGCCGCCGAGGAAGGGAAGTCTTTAGACGAGTTGATTGAGATAGGTGAACGCTATAATAAGAACGTGGCTACCTTGGCTGTCGCTATGCGTTCTTGTACGCATCCCCAGAACGGAGGTACGATCACGAATCTTCCCGATGGAATCATGGAGATCGGTATGGGCCAGCATGGCGAAGGTGGTGGTGGACAGAAACCGTTGGTATCCGCCGATGATACGGCAGCGGAGATGGTAGACCTACTTTGCCAGCAGTTACAGCCAAAAGCCGGTGATAAGATGTTATTGATCATTAACGGCGTAGGCGCTACTACCCATATGGAATTGAATATCATCTTCCGCAAGGCTTATAAGGAATTAGAGGCTCGTGGCTTGCAGGTGGTGGTAAGCCGTATCCAAGAGATCTTGACCGTACAGGAGCAAGCCGGATTCCAGATGATCATGGCGATCTTGGATGAGGATCATATCGATTATTTGAATAACAAACGTGCGGACGCACCTTATTGGACAACCCTAGGTAAATAAATAATATACATGAAACAACTTACTATCGAGGCCTTCAAGGCCATGTTAGACAATGCGCTGAAACAGATCAAGGCACGTGAGGAGGAATTTTCTAAATTGGATGCCGTAATCGGGGATGGAGATCATGGTACCGCTATCGTTGCCGCTATGACTGCCGTGAATAAAAGCGCTCAGTCTGGAACGGAGTTCAAGCAAATGCTTGGTGATATGGGTATGGACGTGATGATGGAAGTGAGCGGATCGACAAGTACCTTGCTCGGCGCTTTCTTCTTGGGTATGAGCGATCATGCAGAGGGAACCGAGTTGGATGCCGCAGGCGTGAAAGCTATGTTCGCCGGTGGCTTGGCGAATGTGCAACAACAAACCCAAGCGAAACGAGGCGACAAGACGATGATGGATGCCTTGATCCCGGCGGTGGAGGCTATGCAGGCTTGTACGTCGGATGATATCAAGGAAGTCTTGAATGCTGGCGCTAAAGCGGCGCTTGAGGGAGCGGAGGCTACGGTACCGATGAAAGCTAACTTTGGCCGTGCCCGTAACTATGGCGAGCGTTCGATTGGTTTCGCTGATAGCGGGGCTACTTCTTGGAGCTGTATGTTCGCTTCTTTTGCTGAGGCGCTATAAAATAATACACAGCGTGAGACGGGGCGTGCCCCGTCTCTATAAAATATAATAATATAACGAATAATAAATATGGCAGATTTAGATGATTTAAGAGAAGGTGCGGACTTCGGTTTAGGCATCAATTGTGAGAACCAGAGTTTCCATGTGAAGGGAGCCGAGAACTTACCTTGGGGTATGAAAGACCGTTTATCCCGTATCTTCAACCCGAAGACAGGCAAGGCGGTTATGCTTGCTTTTGACCATGGTTTCATCATGGGGCCGACTTCCGGTCTGGAGCGTATCGACTTGAATATCGTTCCTTTGATTGAATATGCGGATTGCTTGATGTGTACCCGTGGTATCCTGCAATCTACGATCCCTGCGAATACGACGAAACCGATTTGTCTTCGTTCGGACGCTGGAACGTCTATCCTTACGGATTTGAATGATAATGTATTGATCGATATAGAGGACGCTATCCGTATGAACGTCTCCGCCATGGCGGTTATGTTGGCTATCGGCGACGAGGCGCATGAGGCTAAGACTGTGGCTAACTTATATAAGGCGGTCGATAAGGCTAGCCGTTACAATATCCCGGTAATGGGTGTTACCGCCGTTGGTAAGCAAATGGCTCGAGACGCTCGTTATTTCGGTCTGGCTTCCCGTATCTGTGCGGAGAATGGCGCTAATATCGTGAAGACCTACTATTGTGAGGGCTTCGAGAAGGTAGCCGCCGCTTGCCCGGTTCCCGTGGTAATCGCCGGTGGTAAGAAATTACCGGAGAAGGAGGCGTTGGAATTATGTTATAATGCGATTAACGACGGTGCGGCCGGCGTGGATATGGGACGTAATGTATTCCAGAGTACTTCTCCTGTCGCCATGATCCAGGCGGTTCATGCGGTCGTGCATCAAGGTATCACGCCTGATCAGGGATATGAGTTGTTCCGTGACTTAGCGAAATAAAGAAGAATGAACCAATGTGTCGTTTCGCTAAATGTGTCAATATGCCAATGCGAATACAACACACATGATCTTTTTTTGCAGGGTGGATCCCATGTGTCCATCCTGCTATAATTGGCATATTATCTAATTAGTACATTATTATATACCATGAAAATCTATACTTTTATATTATCCGCATGCCTGCTACTCGTATGTTCCGCATGTCATGAGGCATCGCATCATCTTTTATTAGGCGGTTCCGGCTGGGACAAGATCGCCATCGTAAACAAGAACACGAAAGAAATTGAATGGGAGCATCCCTTGGAAAAAGGATGGGAATGTAATTCTGTAGCTGTTACTCCCGATCGGAATATCCTTTTTTCCTATTCGAAAGGGGCGAAGCTAATCACCCGGGATCATGAGGAGGTCTGGAATATCTCCGCTCCGGAAGGGTGTGAGATGCAGACAGCCCGTGTACTTTCCAACGGTAATTATTTATTGGCGTGGTGTGGAAACCCGGCTACGATCATGGAAGTGAACGCAAAAGGAGAGATCCTGTCGAAAACAGATTTCGATACCCGAATTGAGCAACCCCATGCACAATTCCGTCAAGTAAACAAGAATAAGCGGGGCAATTATCTAGTGCCCTTGTTCGCTACCTCCGAGATCCGGGAAATATCCCCGTCCGGTCAATTGCTGAAAAGCGTGAAAGTAGACGGTAACCCGTTTAGCGTGGCTGCGTTGGATAACTGTAATTATCTGGTCGCTTGCGGTGATGCCCATTGCTTCATAGAGCTGAATTTCGAGACCGGAGATATCGTTCGCAAGGTGAATGCGAACGATATCGAGGGAGCCCAGCTTTTCTTTGTTGCCCAGTTGCTCCCTAAACGGGACGGTGGTTTGTATATCTGTAACTGGCAAGGCCATGACGGAGAGGCTGCGAAAGGACATTACCCGCAGTTGATCGAGATAAACGGAGCCGGAAAGATGGTCTGGGATTTGAATGATAACGCTACCTTCGGGATGATCTCCTCTATTTGTCCGATCGATTAAAGATATATCCGGATTATTAATTATATTTGTACACCTAAATTCTAAATAAAGCATGGAAGAGAAAAACACGAATGCTACTAAACGTCGAAACCCTGTGACTTGGGTCCCTAGTGTCTATTTTGCTATGGGATTGCCTTTTGTAGTGCTGAACATGGTTACCGTACTCATGTTTAAGGGATTGGATATATCGGATGCCCAGATTGCGTTATGGACCTCGGTTATCATGTTACCTTGGACCTTAAAGCCTTTATGGAGCCCGTTTTTGGAAATGTATCGTACTAAGAAATTCTTTGTCGTATTGACCCAGTTGTTATCCGGTTGCTTATTCGGTTTAGTGGCCTTGGCGTTAAACTTGCCGAGTTTCTTTGCTCTATCTATCGCATTATTAGGTATTATAGCGCTTAGCGGGGCTACGCATGACGTGGCAACGGATGGCGTTTATATGAAAGAGCTCTCGCCGGAGGATCAAGCCAAATATATCGGTTGGCAAGGTGCGTTTTACAATTTGGCGAAGATCGTAGCCACGGGTGGTCTGGTTTATCTGGCGGGTTATATGATGCAATATTTTACCGGGATAGGATTGGAGAAAGAGGCCGTGATATACGCTTGGATGATCGTTATGCTGCTTTGCGGTACGATCATGATCCTGCTTGGTTTTTATCATATGAAGATGTTGCCTTCGGGTGGGAAAGCCGCTACCAGAGAACATTCGTTGAAGGAAAGTATGGCTGAGTTATGGCTGGTCTTCAAGGAGTTCTTCACGAAGAAGTATATCGTGTGGTATATCTGTTTCATCATATTGTATCGTTTTGCCGAGGGTTTCGTGATAAAGATCGTACCTTTGTTCTTGAAAGCTCCGATAGCTGATCAAGGATTAGGACTAACGGAGCAAGAAATCGGTTTGTATTATGGTACGTTTGGGGCGGCGGCGTTCGTGCTGGGTTCTTTGCTTGGTGGATATTATATCTCGGCCAAGGGGTTGCGAAAGGTATTGTTTACGCTTTGTTGTTGTTTCAATATACCGTTTTTGGTATACACGTTCTTGGCGTGTTTCCAGCCTGATAATGGTCTCATTATCGCTTCCGCCATCGTATTCGAGTATTTTGGCTATGGATTCGGTTTCGTGGGCTTAATGCTGTTTATGATGCAACAGGTAGCTCCGGGCAAGCATCAGATGGCGCATTATGCGTTCGCTTCAGGTATCATGAACCTTGGCGTAATGCTTCCGGGAATGATGAGCGGTTTCGTGAGCGACTGGCTAGGTTATAAGTATTTCTTTATCGTGACCTTGCTGGCGATGATCCCTTCATTCTTGGTAGCCTATTTCGTACCGTTCACGTATGACGATAAAGGTAATAAGTTAGTACAGTAATATTTTAATAGGATTAGTTATGGATAATTTGAAAATCGTAGGCGCTCCGCTGCCTGATATGCCTTGGGAAGATCGTCCCGAGGGTAGCAAAGAAGTATTGTGGAGATATTCGAAGAACCCGGTGATTCCTCGTGATATCCTTCCGACATCGAACAGCGTGTTCAACAGTGCTGTTGTCCCTTTCAAAGGTGGTTATGCCGGTGTGTTCCGTTGCGACGATACGAATCGCCGGATGCGTTTGCACGTAGGTTTTAGCGCAGATGCCATTCATTGGAGTATCTCCGAGACAAAACTCGAGTTTGAGTGCGACGACAAGGAGATCGGCGAGTTTGTTTACGCCTACGACCCCCGTGTATGTTTTATCGAGGATCGTTATTATGTGACTTGGTGTAACGGTTATCATGGCCCGACGATCGGCGTGGCTTACACGTTCGATTTCGAGACCTTCCATCAGCTGGAGAACGCTTATCTGCCTTTCAACCGTAATGGCGTGATGTTCCCTCGTAAGATTAACGGAAACTTCGCCATGTTAAGCCGTCCGAGCGACAACGGTCATACTCCGTTCGGCGATATATTCTATAGCGAGTCTCCGGATATGTGTTTCTGGGGTAAACATCGCCACGTGATGTCTCCGGCTGCGTTCGAGGATAGCGCTTGGCAGTGTACGAAGATCGGTGCGGGCCCTATCCCTATCGAGACTTCCGAGGGCTGGTTATTGATTTACCACGGCGTGCTTCGTTCTTGCAACGGGTATGTGTATAGCTTCGGTTCCGCTATCTTGGATTTGGAGCAACCTTGGAAAGTGAAATTCCGCTCCGGACCTTATTTGTTATCCCCGCAAAAGGATTACGAGTGCATGGGAGACGTTCCGAACGTAGTCTTTCCCTGTGCCGCCTTGCATGATCCGGAGACGAAACGTATCGCTATCTATTACGGCTGCGCGGATACGGTAACAGGATTGGCTTTTGGCTATATTGATGAGATTTTGGACTTTACGAAGAAGAATTCTATCATTTAACAGACTCGAGAAGAACAATATACTTTTGTTGTCGAAACAATATACTTTTACACACGAAAGTATATTGTTTTAGAACAAAAAGTATATTGTTTTTTTTATTAGGTAAAAGAGTAAGAGTTATGACAAAGATACAACAGTTTTTGGCAGATCTGCCCGAGGAGAAGAAAGCCTTGTTTGTCCCTGTTTTCGGGAGCATGGAGAAATTTTATACGGTAGTTTACTTGATCGCCCGGAATGAGCACGTCACTGATCAGGAGAAGCCAGATCGTTATGAGGATCGTTTACAGGTGATTCGCCAGATACGTAACCGGGTGGAGAAACTAGTTTCCTCGTATGGCTTGGACGGAGGGGAGATCGTAGCCGATATCGCCAGCGACTATTTTGAGGATTATGTCAATTACAAAGAGCCGGAGCTAGACATTACGAATGATGAGTTTATCGCTATCCTCCAGAAAATATAGGAGATAAATATAATTTTATTGTGTGATAGTATCTTTTTGATTGTGAAAAAGCAATCTTGTAAGTCTAAAATGAAAAACAAAAGCTTGTAAGGTTGCTTTTTGTTTTATTATTCTTAACTTGCGGCATCATTATTTAAAAATGTAGGCAGATGATGCAAGAGTTGAATAACTTACTATCCCTTATTGACGCTCATTTTGGAGGATCACAATGGTTTGTTTTTCTATTACTGGGAACCGGATTGTTCTTTACGGTCTATCTTCGGTTTCCGCAATTGCGCTTTTTCGGGCATGCGATCAAGGTCGTGCGGGGGAAGTACGACAATAAGCAAGACATAGGAGATACCTCCCATTTCCAAGCGTTGGCAACTGCTCTTTCGGGTACGGTGGGGACCGGTAATATCGCCGGTGTCGCTCTGGCCATACATCTAGGTGGTCCTTCTGCCTTGTTTTGGATGTTGATGACGGCGTTCTTGGGTATGACTACCAAGATGGTAGAGGTCACCCTTTCCCATAAGTATCGTGAGCAGACGGAAGATGGTACGATTTCCGGCGGTCCGATGTATTATATGAAGCATCGTTTGCATATGCGTTGGTTGGCAGGACTTTTTGCGGTCGCTACTATTTTCTCCTCTTTCGGTACGGGTAGTCTGCCACAGGTAAATAGCATCTCGAACGCCATGTTTTCGGCGTTCGGTATTCAGCAATATATTACCGGGGCGGTTTTATCGGTCTTGCTGGGATTGATCGTGATCGGGGGAATCAAGCGTATAGCGCAGGTTACCGAGAAGTTGGTGCCTTTTATGGCGGTCGTCTATCTGCTCGGTGCCTTCAGCATATTGGCCTATAATTACCAGCATATCCTACCTTCGTTTATCTCTGTTTTCTCGAATATCTTTTCCGGTACGGCGGCTACGGGTGGTTTCTTAGGAGCGACGGTTGTCTGGGCTTTTAACCGAGGTGTGAACCGTGGATTATTCTCGAATGAGGCGGGGCAAGGTTCCGCTCCGATCGCTCATGCGGCAGCCAAGACGGAAGAGCCGGTATCCGAGGGTATGGTCGCTTTATTGGAGCCGTTCATCGATACGATCGTGATTTGTTCGATAACCGGCTTGGTTCTATTGTCATCCGGTACTTGGCTGAAAAAGTTTGAGAATAAGTTTCAGCAGGCGGATACGGTAGTCTTGTCCGGTGCTTATCATGAATCGGACCCGGACGGTAAATCCGCAGTGTCGGAGCATGTACTAGGGAATAAGCCCCTGCCTTTTTATACAGGCTCCTTGGAGGTCCGGAACGGACAGATCCTAAATACGGATATAACGTTACTACACGCACGTTCCTTTGCGGATAGCGTGCGGGTCAAGGAAGGGAAGGAGGTGTTGTTTAGTGGTACGCTCTCTGTACGTGACGGACGTATCGAATTACCTATGAATAAAGAGCGTGCGGTGTATTTAACCGGTAAGTCGCTGCTTCATTCCGCCCCCTTGTCTACGGAGGCGTTTAAGAAAGGTTTTTTAGGGGATTGGGGGCAGTTTATTATTCCGTTTTCCCTGTTGTTGTTTGCGTTTTCTACAACGATAGCATGGTCTTACTACGGTGATCGGGCGGTGACCTATCTTTGGGGAACGAAATATGTCCGTATTTACCACGTAATCTATATTGTCGGATTTTTCTTGGCCTCGTTCACGGATACTACTATTGTTTGGACATTATCCGGTATCACCGTGGCTTTGATGACGCTCCCGAACTTGATTGGTATCTTGCTGTTACATAAGGAAGTGAAAAGCTCTGTCAATGAGTATTGGCGACGGATGAAAGAGAAGTTATGAATGTCAATAACATTTTTTGTGTATAATACGCTTTGTATGTGTTTAATAACGCCTATCTTTGCCAATTGCCGGAATTTCAGGTTCTGGGTATTAGTTGAGAAGAGTAATGATTGAGAGTTGGCAAAGTTTTGATTGAATGAAGTATTTTACAAGGTTAATACGCTGGATATCTTCACAGGAGCATTTATATTTCTTATTTGCCCTGTTATTTATCATCCCAAACTGTGTGTTCTTTTTTACGGAACCGCTTCCCGTCACGGTCGGTATCGCCTCGTTGCTGATACCTTTGGCCTTTTGGATGTGTGTTTTATTAGTGGCCCGTAAACCGGGGATCGTGGTTTGGTGCCTGTTGCCGAAGGTTATATTAGATGGGGGGCAGTTGGTGCTTCTGTATCTTTTCGGACAGTCCGTGATAGCGGTTGATATGTATTTGAACCTTACCAGCTCGAACGCTTCCGAGGCTAGTGAGTTATTGGGGAATATCATTCTGGTGATCGGTTGCGTATTCTTTTTCTATACATTACCTACGCTGGTGCTCGCTTGTCGTTCGATACGGCAGAAAGAGAAACTGCGAAATCCTTTCCGGAAGAAATGGGCCAAGATCAGCCTAGGCATGTTTGTCGTGGGTTTGCTCCTTTGCTTCCTGTCTCCTTCGCAAGATCACCGGTTCTCATGGAAGGACGATGTATATCCGGCTAACGCCCTATACAATTTATATTTCGCCATAAATAAGGCGGAGAGGAACAGCAAGTATCATATTACTTCCGCCGACTTTAAGTTCGACGCCACTAAGCCGGAGCAAGCGGAGGGAAAACGGGAGATCTACGTCTTGGTAGTGGGAGAGACCTCCCGTGCTATGGAATGGAGCCTTTACGGATACGAGCGCAAGACGACTCCCCGTATGGAGGCTTTAGACGGATTGGTGCATTTCACGGATGTGGTGACGCAATCGAATAATACGCATAAAAGTGTCCCCATTATCCTGTCCGCTGCCAGCGCCGAGAATTATGGAGTCCTTTACGACGAGAAAAGTATCGTGACCGCTTTCAAAGAGGCTGGTTTCCGTACGCTCGTGATCGCCAACCAGAAACTAACGACCTCGATGATCGGCGCTTTTTACCGGGAGGCAGATACCTTTATCGATATGAGTGCATTTAATACGGGTTCTACGCTAACCTCCTTGCACGATGCGGCGATCCTGCCTTATCTAAAGAAGGAACTGGATAAAGAGGACGGTAATCTTTTCGTAGTACTGCATACTTATGGCTCGCATTTTAATTACCATGAACGTTATCCGAAGGAGTTCCGTTTCTATAGGCCGGATAAGGCGGAGGGAATTCGTGCCTCGTATAAAAAGGAGTTACGGAACGCTTATGATAATTCCATCCACTATACAGATTACGTGCTGGGGGAAATCGTGGATATGTTGGCGAAGACAAATGCTCCGGCATCCATGCTTTACTTAAGCGATCATGGAGAGGATATCTTCGATGATTCCAGAGCCCGTTATCTGCATGCGTCTCCGATACCGACCTATTACCAGTTGCATATCCCGTATGTGATCTGGTTCTCGAAGGCTTACCGGGAGTCATATCCCCAGAAATATCTGGAAGCGCAGGCACACGAGACTTATCCGGTTAGCACGAACAGCGTATTCCATACGATGCTTGATATAGCCGGTGTGCGGACTCCGGTGGCCGATTCCACGTTTGCCTTAACGAATCGTGCCTTCAAGGTACGTGACCGTATGTATCTGGGAGACCATGACGACCCGATTCCATTCTGGAAAGTCGGCTTGAAAAAGCAGGATTTTGAGATGATGGATAAATGGGATATCGCTTACGATAGAAATTAGACTGATCTCAACCGTATGAAAGAGCAAAGCGGACATATTACTAGCAAGGTGATATTAGGCTATATTTTGCTGATTACCATTGCAGTCTGCTCGGTCGCTTACATTTATAATATCGTAGAGAAAGTGGCCGAGGAGGATGAGCCGGATCATCAGGCACGCCGGAAGGTGTATTTGGTCACCAATACCCTCTCCCTGCTCTATGAGAGCGAGGCATTGGGGCAGTTGGTAGGCATGCCCCAGAACGAGTTCCGCCACTTCAATCGTACGTTGAATAAGGCCCATAATAACATGGATTCGTTGAGGACCTTGGTGACGGACTCCATGCAACTCCTGAAAATAGATACGATCGACATACTGCTGGAGCGTAAGCGATGGAATACCCGTCGTTTGCTTGAGACTTGGCAGGAAGCGAACACGGAGCGTCTTTATACGGAGAATATCGAGAAAATAATTGCCGTCCGGGATACGATCGTAAACGAGGTGCAGGTACAAGAGCGGGTAGAGGTCAAGCAAGATACGGTGGTAGTTCCCCGTAAGAAGCGGGGATTCTTCAAGCGTTTGGCCGACGTGTTCTCTCCCGGCAAGGAAGATACCAGCATCGTGGTGAACACGACCCGGGAGATCGTTACCGATACGTTGGTGAACGCTTATAATCCGACCGATACGATTGTCAGCGTGCTGAAAAGCATCCAAGACAGTGTGGCTTGGCAACGGCAACAACTGATGGATCAGTTGTTGGAAAGGGCCTCTAACTTACGGTATAACAATAGCGTGATTACCCGGGAGATCAACCAGATGCTCCGTAATATAGAGGAGGAGGAGATGGAGGCGTCGCTGGAAAGGGTCTATAAGAAGCAGGTACTATTAAGGGAGACCTCCCATTTGATCGCCGGAATCGCGATCGTCTCCGTGGTAATCGCCTTTCTGTTCCTCTTCTTTATCTCACGGGATATCTCACGAAGTAAATATTACCGTATGCAACTGGAAAAGGCGAAACAGGTCGCCGAGAGCTTATTGCGAAGCCGTGAGAAGCTGATGTTGACGATCAGCCACGATATACGGGCTCCGCTCTCTTCCATCATCGGATATATCGAGCTTTTGCTACGCCGCCATCCAGACGAGCGTCAGCAATATTATCTGGAGAACATGAAAGGTTCCTCGGATCATATCCTTTCCTTGGTGAACGACCTGTTGGATTTCCAGCGGTTGGAGTCCGGCGAGATGGAGGTGCATAGCGTTCCCTTCCGTGTCCCAGTCTTGTTCGATGAGATCTATACCAGCTTCCAGCCGATAGCGGAGGCGAAAGGCTTACGGTTTGTCTTGAACCTGGAACCGGAGGAGACTGGGCAAGTCTATATGGGCGACCCGATCCGTATCCGGCAGGTCGTAGGAAACCTCTTATCCAACGCTATCAAGTTCACGGAAGCGGGACGAGTTGTCCTCCTCGTCTCCCTCCAAAAACTTTCAATTATCAATTATCAATTATCTATTACCGTAAGCGATTCCGGTCCGGGCATCCCGAAAGAGGAACAAGAGCGGATATTCGGGGAGTTTACCCGCCTTGCCGATACGGAAGAGGCGGAAGGTTTCGGTCTGGGCCTCTCCATCACCCGTAAGCTTCTGTCCTTGATGAACGGTACGCTTGCTTTGGATAGTACCCCGGGGAAAGGCAGTGATTTCACGATCTTGCTACCTCTTCCCTTGGCCGATAATCAATCTTTGCCGGACGTAATGGCGGAGGCTCCGGATGCTGGTGAGGCCGAGGCTTTACCCTTGTTTGAGGGGCAAGATGTCTATTGTCTTCTGGTTGATGATGATCCTCTACAACTGGCCTTGACGGAGGAACTCTTGAAGCAGAGTCACGTGCAGGTGGTAGGTTGTACGAATCCGCATAACGTCCTCGAGCTATTGCGGAACACCGTATTCAATGCGATTATTACCGATATACAGATGCCGACGCTGGATGGCTATCATTTACTGGAGCAGATACGTACGTCCGGTATCCCCGGAACGGATAAGATCCCGGTGATCGCCTTGTCCGCCAGTATCGCCAAGGAGCACGAGCATTATCTGGAGGCTGGTTTCACGGGTTTCTTGAACAAGCCGTTTACCGCCGCCCAATTAATCTCCTTGCTGAATGAGTTGCTGACACTCCATCTGGAGGCAAGGAGCGAGTTGAATTTCTCTTCGTTGACCGCTTTTGCCGGAGAGGATCCGGAGGCCTCAGCCTCTATACTGAAAACCTTCTCGGAGGAAACCCGCAAGAGCATCGACTTACTTCGGGATGCGTTAGAGGGAAAAGACCGGGAGGAAGCCTCCCGGATATCTCATAAGTTGATTCCCCTGTTCACGATGCTGGGGGCCAATTCTTTGGTACAACACCTGCGGATCTTGGAGAAGAATGATGAGGAACTGACCGATTCCGGCTGGTACCACCTGCTGGGCGAGGTAATCGAGCAAGCGCTTGCTATCGTGAAGGATGCGGAGTCCGCCATCGGGTAATCTTGTGGAATCCGGTGTGGAATAAATACCCATCCGTGGAATGCCTTTCCCCATGCTTTTGAAATAAAATTCCACTTTATAGAAACAAAATTTATCTATTACTTGTTAAAGGATAAGTAGTTAGATATTCATTATCGTGCGTTTCGCTGGCTTTGGCACGATATTCGCTATCTATTTAATGAAATCGCAAGTGGGCGTTTCTACATTTAAACCGTTAAAAACAAAAGTCATGAATTTATTCATGGCGAAAGATTAAGTCTTGAGTATTCAATTTAAGTCTGCAAAAGAAAAAGGCATCCTTTCGAGGATGCTTTTTCTATTTAGTTTCGTTACTTTTGCCACGAAATAATAAAATCTACTGAATCATATCATGGAACACGCACTACAATCCCGACCTCGTATCGAGGTGGTCGACGCATTACGAGGATTTGCCGTTATGGCTATTATCCTATTGCATAATATCGAGCATTTTAACTTGTATAATTTTCCGGAGGCTACTACCGATTTTATGAAAGCCTTGGATAAAGGGGTATGGGATACCTTGTTCTTCCTCTTTTCCGGGAAGGCATACGCTATTTTCGCCCTGCTGTTCGGTTTTAGCTTCTTTATCCAGTTTGATAACCAAGCGAGGAAAGGGAAGGACTTCCGGCTTCGTTTTTTCTGGCGGTTGGTGCTCCTATTCTTTATCGGTTGCTTCAACGCATCGTTCTTCCCGGGGGAGATCTTGGTGCTTTATTCGATCTTGGGTATTGTGTTGATACCGGTTTGCAAGTTGAGTAATAAGGTGGTCTTGGCGATCGCCGTGGTCTTGATGCTACAGCCTATGGAGTGGGGTAAATTCATGTATGCCCTGATGCATCCGGAATATGTGGCATCCAAGGAACAATGGCTGGTGCACTGTATGCGGATCTATCCGTATATGGAAGGTACCAGCTTTTGGGAAATGGTCAAGTCCAATCTGTGGGACGGGCAGCTGTATAGCCTTCTCTGGGCTTGGAGCTATGGACGTTTCTTCCAGACATCGGCTCTCTTTATGCTGGGCATGTTGTTGGGGCGCAAGGGATTGTTTGTCGATCCGGAGAAGCACCGGACGTTTTGGACAAGGACCTTTGTTATCGGGGTAGTTTGTTTCATTCCCCTCTATTATCTGTCCCTTTCCCTACCCGGTTTGCTGGAGCGTACCGAAGAGCTTCGCCCGATGAGCACGATCGTGTCTTCCTTGCGTAATTTCTCGTTCATGTGCGTATTGGTATCCTCCTTTATCTTCTTGTGGCAGTGGAAGGCGCCGCATAAGGTGCTTCACGGGCTTGTGCCTTACGGGAAAATGAGCTTGACGAATTACCTCACGCAATCGATGGTAGGCTCTTTCATCTATTTCGGATACGGTTTATCCCTGTATGACGATCTGGGGACGACCGCCAGCTTCGCCATAGGAATCCTTCTTTTCATTCTCCAGCTAGGTTTTTGCCACTGGTGGTTAGCCCATCATAAACAAGGTCCTTTCGAGGGAGTATGGCGTAAAGCTACGTGGATGTTTTCTTGATTCGTTTTATTTATTTACCTTTGTGGTTACTATAAATAATCTGAGTGGGTATGTTGTCGATTCTAATCGTTGAAGATGATATAACTTTTTCCTTGATGCTTACCACATGGCTGGGTAAGAAAGGGTTTGTCGTAATATCCTCGTCCTCTGTTTCCGATGCTAAACGGAGGCTGGGGGAGGAAGCGTTCGATTTGGTTATATCGGATTTACGCCTGCCGGATAGTGACGGGATCGACTTATTGAAATGGCTGAAAAGCACTCATCCTTCCTTACCCCTTATCATGATGACCAGTTATGCGGAGATACAAACGGCGGTTCAGGCGATGAAGCTGGGAGCGGCGGATTATATCGCTAAGCCGTTGAACCCGGATGAGTTGCTGGGAAAGATCAAGGAACTTGTGCACGTGGAGGAGAAGGCTCCGGCGAGAGTCCCGGTTTCTTCGGCCCCGGATCTTTATATCGAGGGGCAGAGCCAAGCGGCCCGCCAGCTTTATGAGCATGTGCGTTTGGTGGCTCCGACGGATATGTCGGTATTGGTGACCGGCGCTAGCGGTACCGGTAAGGAGTATATCGCCCGTCGGATCCACGAGCAAAGTAATCGTAGCAAGGCTCCGTTTGTCGCCGTGGATTGCGGCGCTATCCCCAAGGAATTGGCGGCTTCCGAGTTCTTCGGCCACGTGAAAGGCTCTTTTACGGGGGCGATCGAGAACAAGACTGGGGCGTTTGTGGCGGCTCAAGGCGGTACGATATTTTTGGATGAGATCGGGAACCTGACGTATGAGGTACAGGTTCAGCTATTGCGTGCCCTACAGGAGCGCAAGGTAAAGCCGATCGGGAGCAATCAGGAGATCGCTATCAACGTGCGCTTGATATCCGCGACGAACGAGAACTTGCGGCAGGCGATCGAGAAAGGAGATTTCCGTGAGGACCTGTACCATCGTATCAATGAGTTCACGATCCGTATCCCGGACTTGAAAGAGCGAAAAGAGGATTTGCTCTTGTTCGCCAATCATTTTCTCGATCTGGCGAATAGCGAGCTCCAGAAAGATATCATCGGTTTCGACAACGATACCATGCAATTGTTCCAATCCTATTCTTGGCCGGGTAACCTGCGGCAGATGAAGAACGTTATCAAGTACGCTACCTTATTGGCGACCGGTCGATACATCACCCGCAAGGAACTCCCGGAGGAACTGACGGAGAACCTCTCTTCGCACACCAACATCCAGCTTAAGAACGTGGAGCATGAACGTGACCTTATCCGTAAGGCCCTCCAAGAGTGCGGCAATAATAAGACTCGTGCGGCCCAGTTATTGGGCATCGACCGGAAGACGCTTTACAATAAGCTGAAGATTTATCAGTTGGATTGATAACCCCTTCCTCCCCTTATAACTCAGCGTATTCGCTACGTGCGTCGAAGCAAGGGCAGGCTTTCCGGATGTAGGGGCTTAATTGGTAATGGCCTAGGATCTTAGCCTTCGGATAATCCCTCCTCAATTGGCGGAGCAGGTCCATGAGGGCGCATTTTTGGGCGTAGGTACGGGTGTCGGTGGGTTGGAGGCTCTCGTCCAGCCCCCCCTCGTAGCAGATACCGACGCTTTGGTCGTTCCAGCCGGCGGCGTGCGCCCCGATCTGGTTCAGTGGACGGCAGCGGTGTATCTCGCCGTCGCGGGTGACGTAGAAATGATAGCCGATGTCGGCGAATCCCCGGGCCTTGTGGGAGGCCCTAAGGGCTTCCACCGGGAAATCACGGTCGTAACGAGTGGCGCTGCAATGGATTACAAGGAGGCGCACCTCCCTGTAATTCTGGTAAAAACACGAGGCTACCATACTCCGCAGGCGGTTAAGCCCAACGTTCCCGCCAAGGCGGTGGCTACGGCTATGATTACCTTGATGATAACTCCCCATACAGACTTTTTCTTCTCTTGTTCCATATTATAAATAATGAATGATTAATACCCCGTTTTTTCAATTCCCGATTCCTCAGATCTCATCCGGGCTCTCGCTATCGCTTCCCTTATTCTCGCTTGCCCCATACTCGGTGAGTTCCCTGATTTTCACGTCGAGTTTCAGCGTCGTGGGAGTAAGGTTGCCGGTAGCCCTCGCCCGGAGGCGTACGCCGGTGATGTTGGTGTTGGCGTTGAAATCATCGGCGGTAGGGGCCCCCGTGGTATGCAGGCCTACGGAGAAGATGGCGAGGTCGTCGATCTTTACGTTCTTGCCGTCCAGCAGCAACTCCTTGGTGCAGTTTACCATGTCCTTCAGCATGCCGTGGATGGCGCCTGTGGAGTAAGGGGTGTTGTGGCTGGCCATGTGTGCGGCTAGCCCCTTGATGTCTACGGTCTCGTCGCACACGGCACGTGCGTACCATTTCCCGAAGGCCGTCTGGTTCTTCTCGTTCTTGTTCTGGAATTTCATGAATCTGATCATAACCTATTGTTTTTGATGATGTCACAAAGATACGTCGCTGCCGTATCGAGTTGCGACTTATGGGGAGTTCGAGGGAATAGGGGGAGGTTAAAGGGAATTAAGGCTCACCCAGCGCCTCTACGATGGCCCGTACCATGGCGGGGGAGTAGAGGCGCTCGGTGGGCCGGTAGCCCATGTCGTGGAGGCGATCTGCCAGCCCGGGATAGATCGCTATCCAGTGTTGTAACTTGCGGTGAGCCGCCTTGGGAGTCATGGCGGGCAGGTAGGCTTGCGCCAGTTCCATCCGTCCGTAGGGCCGTATCCTGAATGTTGTTTCCATACCCCTAAGATACGGAATTATTATTGAAATACAAAGGGTTTCGCCGGATATCGCATGCCCTTTTTCCGGGGGGCTAGGCCTATATAACCCTAAGGCTTACGAGTCGTAAACCTTGGGTTTGGGGGGCGTAAACCTTGGGTTTGCGGGGGGGGACCCGTAAGCCTCGATGGTAGGGTACGATTCGGTACGATTACGGATTTTCCTGAAAAACACAAATCCTTGTATATGAGCGATCAGGCTTCCTTACGGTACGATGGTACGATTGGATCCAAGCGCTCACCGTATAAAAAACAGGTCTGTATAATATTGTTTATCAATCTATTATATCAAAAACCTAAAAATTTTAATAAGATATTGAATCGAATCGTACCATCGTACCCCCGGCCACGCCCCGGGCCGCTTGTCAGTGGGCTTTCAATTTACGCTCGGCCTCGATGAAGGTAGAGGTTTTCTCGATCACCAGATAACCGGTTTGCTTGCCGTTTCCCCTCCTTACGCACCTGAATCCCTGCTTCGTCATCACCTTGCCCAGCTGCCGGAGGCTGAGCGGCCTGCGGATGGCGCCCCATACGGTCAGCTTGGCGCCGATCTCGGCTAGGGTGAGGAAGATGGCGTTGCCGGCCTCTTCCTGCCCGGGCGTGGGCACGGCGAAGTAAACGGGGATCAACTGCCCCTCGTTGGTCTCCTCCATGAAGCCCTCCACGTGCTCCTCGAGGCCCTTTATCTCGTCGAGATCGAACCAATGCCGGAAGCCGTCTTTCGAGAGCTGGTAGGCTTGGGCGTATATCCCGGCGTAGGGGAGAGGATGCTCGAAGGGCGAGTCGATGCTCTCGATCTCGAAAGGGAGCCAGCGGCGGTTGCCCGAGGTATCGGTGAGGAATTGCTCCTTATTGCCGCTGGCGGCGTAGGAGGCGAGGCGTATGCGACGCTCCTTGTTCGTGGCGTAGACGGCCCGTACGATGATGTCGTCCGAGGTGATGAGCGACTTCAGGGTATTCACCTCGCGATCCGGCATGCTGTCGATCTCGTCCATGTTGATCAGCCCGAACTCGCAGAAACGTAGCATCTCATCCTTGTCCAGCCGTCCGGTGGCGCTCTGCTTGCTACGGTAACGGACGAGCTGGGGGGGCATCAGCCGGTCGATCCACGTGGTCTTGTAGATACCTTGCCGCCCGATGAGCACCAGTATCTCATGGTTCGTCACCTCGTCGGCCATCCATGAGGCTACCATGGCCACGAACCATTTCTTGAAGCAGGAGGTCCAGAGGGACTGCTTGGCGGGGTCTTTCACGTGCACCATGCCGCTCGCTTGGGAGATATAGTCCGTATGCCCGTCCCAAGGCGGCAGCTCCTCTATGAACTCGCGCAGCGGGTGTACCTCGTGGATGATGTCGCTGCTCAGCACGGCACGGAAGGTGGGCTGGTTGATGTTCTGGGAGGTCGTCCGGCAACACTCGCAGTAGAGCGAGTTGGTGTCGCGGTCTGTCATATCCTTCCAATTCGCGTTGGGGGAGGATTCCGTGTTGCGCTGCGTCTTCTGGCTGATGATATCGTAGCGCAGGGGCTTGCCTCGCAGGAATTGCTCCACGATCTCGGTGCGTGTCATTTTCCTCCTCCCGTCATCCGTCTCGCCCTCGTCGGCCACCCGTGCCTTCCGCCCCCCGGAGGTCTTGGTGTCCTTGGCCTTCCGGGCGGAAGGGCGGTGGGAAGGGCTCTCGCGGCACCCGAAGCTGGCCGTGGCCCGTTGGTAGACGGAGCGGACGAGGAGGGCGGGGTTCTCGTCGCGATAGTCGGCGTAGTTCATGGCGATCCACATCTCGGTATCGCTTTCGGACACGCCGTAGTCGTTCAGCAAGTAGCAGAGGCGCACGAGGTGGTTATGCCGTTGCCCCTGCATGAATGGCATCCGCCGCTCCACCAGCTCTCGTGCGTGGCGGCAGATCTCGTCGGAGGTCAAGGGCGTCGTCCCGCCGGAGTTCCCCGCGGTCTCGGGAGAGATGCCGGAGGTAGTCCGCACCGGCTCGGGACGTTCGCCATGCCCGTCGGGTACGAAAGCCGTTGCCGAGAGGTTGAGATAAGCCTCCGGGTCGTGGCATAACGAGCTGAGATGCACGATCGGCTCGCACGACGGGTCGTAGGGGAGCGACGCCTGCTCGGCGAAATATTGGTTGCCTTGCCGGAAGGCCTGCCGGTAATCGCCCTCGTAGCGGTAGAGCAGGTGGAGGCCGTTGCCCATCGAGCGATAGAGGAGAAGGGTCTCGGGCAAGGCCTTGAGACGGAGCGCCACCTCATGCGTCCGCTCTGCGGGCACCTTGTCGAAGTCTACTTGGCAAAGCCCCGTATATCGCGTTACGCACTCCTTTCGCCGGAATCCGGCGCATACGCAGGCGGGCATCAAGGCGGGAAATGCCGTCCGCTTCATCCTCGCCGTCACTTCGGGGTCGCCTTTCCGCATGGCACGCCTGTACTCCTCGGTCGTCGGTCGCAGCTCCTCGCCCACGATCCGGTTGTATATCTCAAGGATTGTCTCCATTCTCGGCTCCTCTTTCGACACGCAAGAGGCGTAAACAGGTAATTGTAGTTGTTCCATATGAAAATAAATTATTAATTTTGCTCAAATTAAGGCCTTTCCGCTTGCTTGGCCAAGAAAGTGTCCCTGCAGGGGACATAATATGCTAAAACATTCAAAAAAGAATTCTACATGGAAAAAACCGGAACATCCCAAACCTCCCGTGCGCTAACCGTACGTGTACTCACTTATCTGGACCGCCTTTATCCCCGCATGCGGCATACCTTCGAGCGGGAACTACATATCCGTCACGGCGTTTTCGCGCGGGCATGAATGGATCAACTCCAGCCCAACGAGGCGCTGTCCCTCGAGCAACTCATCATCGCCCACCGCCATATCCTCCGCTATTACGACGAGAAGATCGCCAAGGGCCTTATCCCTTCCGACACCGACCGCCTTCGCCGTGAACGGGAGTCTTGGCGTAAGGAGTTGCTTGAGTGGCTGGAGTAGGGGGGTAAAAGTGTGTTTTTTATTCTTTTTTAATACGGCATGAGATAAATATTGTCTATTTATCAATGGCTTTTTATTGGATATGTTATTAATTATAGTTAATTGATGTAATAATGTTTGCCTGTTGAAGGACTTCGTGTCATAATAAAGTCTACCTTTGCTGTCGATAATACTCAACAAGTTGATTAAAATATACAACTTTTTTTTTTAACAGTGTTATAGGGGAAATATTTAATGATTAAGCATATGAAGAGATGTATTTTTACGAAAGTGAAGTTCATGGCGCTGTTCCTGTTCGCGGCGCTGATGGCCGCTTGTACGGCGGATGTGTATGAGCCGAAGCCGGATCCTACTCCAACTCCGGAGCCGGAGATTCCGGAAAATCCAATTGTGGATATAGTGAACTCGATATCCAAGTCGAGAAACTTGACTGTAAATATAGTCGATGCTTATGATGGAAAATATTATTATACAATAGAGGCCTTTGCTGGCAATCCAGCTATTGATGAAAGGGCGAGATTGCTGGCAGGACAGAAAGTGAATAGTAAAGTTCCATTTAACGTGAATATAAGTATTCCGGATTCTGAAAATGAAATCTTTATACGTCAAACTGATCCCTTTAAGAGAAAAAGAGTTTATGCTTTTCCTGTTCAAGATGGTGATATGGTTTGTAATTTGGGTTCGATTGCCAATACTAAAAGCTCTTCTGGTTCAGTGTTGCGTAGCGCAAGTTACGAAATGCCAGAGGTTGATTTTAGTCCGTCAGGTGCGACTGCGATTAGTGGAAAGCAACAAATTAAAACTGGAGGAAAATATATCGTAAACAAGGATGCAAAGTTGAATATAAGTTCTTTACCGGGAGAGGGGAATTTTAGCTTATATATAAAAGGTGAAGCCAAACTAACCACTGATTACTTAACTTTGCAGAATAATGCGAAGATTTATATATTAAGTGATGGCGAGTTGACTGCTGGTAAAAACAATATAGTATTGAACTGTGTGGGTAACGCTCAAATAGCGGTAGAAAAGGATGGCTCTTTAGGAGATGATGATGATGACAAAAAATTGAGCTTGTCTTTCACGGCTCAATCAAGATTGATTAATCATGGAGATGTTGAGTTGAATGGAAAGAAGGCAAATGGAAATTATTCTTTGGCTTTAACTTCAAGTGCTTCAATTTATAATGATGGAGAAATGGACATTACAGGTGGGCTGTCTACTACTGATAAAACAAACCTCATTGTAAATTATGGAGAATTTGATATAGAGAAAACATTGATGTTAACAAATGGAGAGATATATAACGCTTGTGTTTTTGAGACGGATATATGCGATGTTAACGGTGGAACTATAATTTTAGCTTCCTATTCTGGTTTTGAGTGTGATAAATTTACGGCTGGTGGTTTGCACATGTATATGGATGCGTTTTCCATTTTTGATTGTACTGATGATGATAAAGATGCTGGAGTGCATTTTACGACGCAAACAAATTACATATCAGGTACGTCTGATAGCCCGGAATATGCGTTGTTTAGAGCAAATAAGGTAATATTAGGTGGTTGGAATAGTGTAGAGTATTCAGGTATGCTTGAGATCGAATGTGATCATCATGACAAGAATGTAAACTATTATAAACTGAATGCTCCGGCTACATTTGCGCAAGGACAAGCATCTGTAGAGATAGATGAAGATGATTGTAATAAAAATTCAGGAAATCAGAATCCGGGAGAAGGAGATGGAGATCAAGATCCGTCGTATGAAGAAGTTGAGACTTTACCTTATACTTATTTATTTGAGGATAATTGGCCTACTACCGGCGATTATGATATGAATGATTTGGTAATAGGTATCCAGATAAATAATAAAAAGATCGGGGGCAAGACGGAGTCTGCTAAAATCATCTATACGCTATATGCCACCGGCGCTACAAAGCAAATTGGGGTTGGTTTCCAATTGGATGGTATTCCCGCTTCGGCGGTTTCTGGCGCTGAGCAAGGACAGACGAATGCTGTGATCCAGTTGTTCTCGGATGCACATTCTCTATTAGGTAGCTCGGAAAGAACACCTATTAATACTTATAAGATAACAGCTGAGCCTGTAGTGAACGAAGTGACAGTTAATTTCAATACACCTATTGATGGAGTCATGAACGTTAATAATTTTAATCTCTTTATTGTTACCAATGGCTTTGATTCTGATCGTAGAAATGAAGTTCATATAGCGGGTTATAAAGGTACGGATAAAGCCGCATCTAGTGATAATAGTACGGCAGACTATGTGTCGAATGAGACTGGTTTGATGTGGGCTTTAAGTATACCTTCACAAGATTTCGCTACTTATCCTAAAGAGACGATTCGTATCGATGATGCTTATGAGGGTTTCGGGAGTTGGATTAAAGGTGATAATACGCCGGGGTGGTATTTAAATTATGTAGAGGACAATGTAATAAAATATGATCTCTTTACAAACAAAACAGAATGAAGAACTAGTTATGCGGAGGATGTGCTTTAAGGCACATCCTTTTGTTGTTCAATAAATAATATATCGATTCTATGATTGGCAACCAATGATGATGAATGTCTTGCCAACGCCAAAATGACGCTGTATTGACAAGGTTGTGGATTACTGAATGTTTATAGGGGATAGGTGAATAATAAAACTTCAATGATATGAAAACAATGATTAAATCAACAATGAAATGTGTCGCTATCGCGCTTTGCGTTCTATTGGCGGCGTGTACTACCGATGTGTACGAACCTAAGCCGGATCCGGTTCCGCCTACTCCGGAGAAGCCGGATCCGTCTTTGCCTAATGATTTCAATCAATCGACAGCTACTATTCGTCAAATGACTTTAACCGTAGAGGTGAATGATGAGTTCAATGGCCAGTATGATTACCAAGTATGGGTATATGACGTGAATCCTTTCTATGCCGATGATGCTAAACCATTATATGGTGGTGTGGCCAACGGGAATAAGCCGTATGTTCGCACGATGACATTGCCCCAAGCTTTAGAAACAATTTACATTATGCAGATTGATCCCCGAAAAGGAAAATCGGTGAAGACCGTATTAGTAGATCCCTCAATGAAGGATCTGGCTTGCGATTTTAAGCCAGCTTCTGCCGTTGGTACAACAACTAAATCTTTATTGAGAAGTGGAGAAGATAATTATAATTCAGGAAAAGCTAGATTGATTTCTGCCCAGGAGTTTTTTAATATGGCTTCTAAGGATAAAGGTTCTATTACTTTGTATGAAGGGGAGTATAAGCTTGTCGGAGAAGGTTATGAGGCAAAGGCCCTTACTCTGGTCGGAAGTGTGACATTATATGTAGAAGGGGCATTGTCTGTCTCAACTCTTATAGGAAGCAGTGGGGCTACTATTGTTTTGGACCAGAAGGGTAGTTTGAAAATCCTTGAAGCTGATAGACAATCACAAGGTAACGGCGCTAGGCTGGTTGTGAAAAGTGGAGCGAAGTTTGGAGAGCCGGATGATAGTTTTAAACCCGCTTACAAATTAGTTGATTATGATCTTGAGAACTATGGAGAAGTAATTCTTTCGGGATATAGATCGAAAAATCATGCTGTTGAGCTAATAAATTATGGTACGATTAAGGCTACTAATATTAATATGACAGCAGAAAATAGTGGCAATGGTGGACGGATAGAGAATCATTGTAAGATTAATGTTGAAGCCGGACTTTCGCTTTACAATGTTGGTATGTTCTTGGGTGCTTCTACTCTGCTTGAAGCAAGATATATGGATGCGAAAGAGATTGAGTGTGAAATGGAAAAATACTCGATTTTCAGAATTACGGATACAGATGATGTGTCAGGGCAGAATTTGGCATCTTTTAAAAGTTGGAACAAGATAGAGTGTAAGGATTCAGATTATGCCTTATTGGATTTCACGCAAATTAATTTATCGGGAGGAACGCTTTCGTTGGATGGGAATTTGGAATTGTTGGGAGACTTATGGAAAGGGAATGAACTTTCGAAAAATCTAACGTTGTCTGGTGGAAGTAAGCAGGTTGATAAAAACGCTTCAATTGCAATTCCTGCGGGCGATTGCACGGGTGATGGTAATCAAGGTTCGACAAATCCTCCTTCTAATCCTAATTATCCGATAGAAGTTCCCAATGGTCCCTACTATACATTCGCCATGGAAGATAATTGGCCTGCTTTTGGTGATTATGATATGAATGATTTGGTGTTGGGCATACAGAGTCAATTGGTTATGGACGGCGCAAACAATGTAGAAAGTATGATCTTAACTGTCAACTTGATTGCGGTAGGAGCTACAAAGACATTGGGAGCAGGTATCCAGTTTGATAGATTAACGACCGCCAAGATAACGAAAGCTTCTGTGCCGAATGGCGTGTTTGCCAATAATGGATATTTTGAATCGGCAAATGAAATAGAGTCGAATCCTTCTGCTGCGGTGCTACCTTTGTTTGATGATGCGCATAGGATTATGGGTAATGTGGATAAGCGAGTGCCCGTGAATACATTTAATAATGCTAACGATTATGGCATAAGAACTTTGCAATATGAGGTCGAATTCAACAGTCCTGTTTCATCAGATGATCTGGATATGTTCTATTTGAATTTCTTTATAGTAAATGGTGGTAATGCCCAGAATCGTTCAGAAGTCCATTTGGCTGGTTATAAACCGACTGATCGGGTTAAAGCTGAGACAAATAATTATGTTGCTAATGACCCTGACAATTCAGATAAGACAATGTGGGGATTTATTATCCCGATGAGTGATTTTAAATATGCGTCAGAAGTCGTTTCTATTGATCAAGCATACCCGGCATTTAAGGAATGGTCTGCTTCATCAGGCACAAGCCAGAAAAATTGGTATATGAATCCGGAAGAGAAATATGTTTATCATAAGCCGGTAAAGAAATAATAGTAGTTATATATTTATATATAAAATCCCCTAGCCAAAAATCGTCTTAGCTAGGGGATTTTCTTTGTCAGTCCAGCATCAAACTCATATAAGCCGTCCTCCCTTGGTACCCCATCAACTGTCGTGTTAGCGTTTGGTTATCCATTTGTTCCAAGTCTTTTTTGGAGACGGGGCTTTCGTGTTGTTTGGATAGCCAGAGGTGGATCATGCGTTTCGTGTCGATGATGCGGGCCATACCCATAGGTAAGGTACCCGGAGGGGTGGGAGGGGTATTGACCGTCGCTTGCGATATGTTATTTTGCAGGGTAAGCTCTTGCAATAGTAATTCCTTGATCTCTTCCGAGTCGTAAAGAAGTTCCTTGATAAAAAGCTTTTTGTCGGACGGCGCTGTACCCGCCTCAAGAGGCAGTGCGAAAGCCATGCCAACCACCTTCTCGTTCTCGTCCAAGGCTGTGTACATTCCTCCGTTATCTAATTGCAGATCCCGGAGTATTGTGATGAAATCATCCTGCGAGTGCAAGATACAGGAAGGGCGTTCACGTAATTTGCGGTTGAAATAAGCGAACAATTCGTCGGTTGTCGGTACCTCCGGTTGGATAACCGTTATCTTCGGGAGTTGAACCGGCGTATTCGGGCGGATATATGTCTCTACGGAATAATCGAATGCCTCGGTATAACCCTGTTCCCTATAATAGTCGAATAACCAAGGATCGGCAGGGATTAAGGCGGAGATAGCGATCTCACGCCGTTCCATTTCCTCGAATGTCTCTTGCAAGAGTTGTCGCATAAGCCCTTGCCCTCTTTCTTCCGGAGTCGTGCATGCCCCAGAGATATAGCCTACCGAGATCTCGGTACCCAAATAAGTCATCGTATAAGGAACTATCTGCAAGGCAGATACTATTTTACCGTCCTTCTCGATGGTCATTGCGTTCTCGTCCTTGTAAACACGATCAAAATAAAGGCTGATAAATGCCTCGGAATCCCCGAAGCAGGTACGCCATAAGTTTACGATTTGTTGTTTCTTGTCCATAATTTATTTAGTTTGCGTAAGTTGCTTTTTTATTGCGGCACTCTTCTCTAATAGTATGGTAGGCTGATAAGAAAGCTTCGCTTGGCGCAACCCCGGTATGCCGAGATCCTCCTCCCGGTTCACGTAAGTATACTGTTCCGGAAGGTGAGAAGCGAACTCTTGGTTAATCACCGTATAGGCACCGTCGAAATTCACATCCGCTTTCTCCACGTGAACCCCGAATGTATTATGGTTGATAGGGGCCCCGAAAGAGAAAGCGATAATCTCGTTATCCACCCGGAGAGCGCCACCGATCAGGCCTAGGCTGTCAAAATGATGCAAGGCATAGGTAAGGGAGCGACGTTCGTCATTAAGCTCTTCCTCGTCATTATCTCCATTATTTGCCTTATACCATTTACATTCCAGTTTCAGGCATTGCGGTACGATATCCGGCGTGATAGGGACATACTCGTACGAATAACGTTTCTTGAAATTATTGATATGATTACGCTTGGATTGATATTTCTTACCCCGTAAGGTAGCTAAATCCTCCCGTAAATAAATATAGTCGAAATAATCCCGCTCCGGGATATAGAAAAAGCTTCCGGGAAGTGCGCCTTCCAGTTGCTCCTTGGCGTCGGGGGTGATACCCAGCATACAGAGCGGATGTCCATATTTTAAGGAATCCTCTTCCAGCAAACGAACGGCACCCGCTAAATCTCCATCCCCGACAGGCATCATATAGGCGAAACGGCTCTTGTCCTCGATCATGAAACGGATTAATAAATAGCCATCCACGATAGCGAATTCGCTGTCATATAAGAAACGCCAACTGCACATGTTCGCGAATGAGAAATCACAATTGCGATAATCGCTGGGAAATGTAAATGAGGTTATGATCTCTTTGTCTTCTAACCTAATCGGTTTAAACGGTATATCCATAAATTTTCTTGTACTGTTTTACAACTGCAAATATAAAACTAAAATGCATGTGCGAATGTTTAGAATGGGAATAATAAAGGTGATATAAATACCATCACGATTCCCATCACGATTTGTAAAGGTAACCCTACCTTTACATAGTCCATAAATGTATATTTTCCGGTGGACTTAACGAGTGCGTTAGGTGGCGTAGAGAAGGATGAGGCGAAGCATATTGTCCGTTATTTTGTTGTTTCGGGAAAAATGGCTAAACTTATAGGTTGAACAGCCATTTTGTAAAATAGGGGCTGGAGCTATTTTTGCAATATGAAATTCGCAACAATTAGGTTAAAACGAATGTTATTTTAATGTCTAACGAAAAGAAGATAAATCAGAGATGAAAAAGTACGATGCGATTATTATTGGTTTTGGGAAAGGTGGAAAAACCTTGGCGGCGGATTTGGCCAACCATGGATGGAATGTAGCTGTGGTGGAGCGTTCGACGGGTATGTACGGAGGTACTTGTATCAATATCGGCTGTATACCGACGAAAGCGCTTGTACATTACGCTCAAGTGACAGGGTATCGCAGACCTTCTACCTTCGAGCAATATGCGGAGGAGTTTAAGCAGGCGATCCTCGCCAAGGAGAAACTGACCTCTTTGCTTCGTGAGAAGAATTTCAAGAATCTGGATGATCGGGAGACCGTAACGGTCTATACCGGAGAGGCTTCTTTTCGTTCCCCTTATGAGATTGTCGTGAAAACGGATACGGACTCTTTCTTGCTGGAAGGCGAGAAGATATTCATCAATACCGGAGCCACGACGATTATTCCTACGATAAGCGGTATCGAGGATAATCCTTACGTATATACAAGTACTTCCATTATGGAATTGGAGAAACTGCCACGGCATCTGGTTATTGTCGGAGGCGGATATATCGGGCTGGAATTCGCTTCCATGTTCGCCGGTTTTGGGTCGAAGGTAACGATCTTGGAGGCAGGGGAGGTGTTCATCCCTCGTGAGGACCGGGACATCGCCGATTCGGTGAAGTCCACGCTAGAGAAAAAAGGGATCACCATTCATTTGAACACGGTTGTGCAGACGATTGAGCAGGATGTTGAGCGGGCTGCGGTGATCTGCCGTAACGCTATCTCGGGAGATACCTTGCGACTGGAAGCCGAGGCGGTGCTTTTGGCTACCGGCCGTAAACCGAATACGGAAAGCCTAAATCTGCAGGCCGCCGGAATACAGACGACTAATCGTGGCGCTATCGAGGTGGATAGTAAGTTGCGTACCAATATCCCTAATATCTGGGCGATCGGGGATGTACATGGCGGATTACAATTCACCTATCTGTCTTTGGATGATTACCGTATTATCCGGGAAGAGCTGTTTGGTAATGGTTTCCGGAGCTTGGACGATCGGGAAGCAGTGGCTTATTCCGTATTCATCGATCCTCCGTTGGCCCATGTCGGGTTGAACGAGACGCAAGCCCGTAAGATGGAGAAAAATATAAAGGTGGCCAGCCTGCCTGCCGCCGCTATGCCTCGTACCCGTACCATCGAGCAGACGGATGGCTTGCTGAAAGCCGTGGTAGATGCGGATACCGGGAAGATCCTAGGATGTACCTTATTCTGCGCCGAGTCCAGCGAAGTCATAAATACGGTTAGCTTGGCGATGCGTCTCGGGCAAGATTACACATTCCTTCGGGATTCGATATTCACCCATCCGTCGATGAGTGAGGCTTTAAATGATTTATTTGGATTAATAAAATAAAAACATAAATATGAAAACATCAAATATTGGATTAATCGGCTTGGCTGTGATGGGCGAGAACCTTGCGTTGAATATGGAAAGTAAGGGGTTCGCCGTATCCGTTTATAATCGTACAGCGCCGGGAGAGGAAGGCGTGGTAGACCGCTTCATGAGCGGTCGTGGAAAAGGAAAGAATTTTATAGGAACCCATACGATACAGGAATTTGTTGAGTCTATCGAGCGTCCTCGCAAGATTATGCTGATGGTAAAAGCGGGTGCCCCGGTGGATGAGCTGATGGCTCAATTGATTCCTTACTTATCACCCGGCGACGTGATTATTGATGGTGGTAACTCGGATTTCCATGATACGGAACGCCGGGTGAAGGAGATGGAGGCGCATGGGATGTACTTCGTAGGTACCGGAATCTCCGGAGGCGAGATCGGAGCCTTGTACGGGCCTTCCGTGATGCCGGGTGGTTCGCCTGCCGCTTGGCCTTTGGTGAAGGATGTCTTGCAAAGCATCGCCGCCAAGCTGGACGACGGGACGCCTTGTTGCCAATGGATTGGTCCGGGTGGAGCCGGCCATTTCGTGAAAATGGTACACAATGGTATCGAGTATGGAGATATGCAGTTGATTTCCGAGGCGTATTCCTTATTGAAGAATCGTCTGGATCTGGACAATGAGGCCTTGGCTCGTATCTTTGAGGATTGGAACACGGGAGAGCTGGATAGCTACCTGATCGGTATTACGGCCGATATTCTCCGCTTCAAGGACGAGGCGGGGGAGGGCTACCTGCTAGATAAGATATTGGATGCCGCCGGCCAGAAGGGTACCGGTAAATGGAGCGCTATCGCCGCTATGGACGAGAATGATCCGCTGACATTGATTACCGAGGCTGTTTATGCCCGTATGCTTTCTTCCATGCAGGAAGAACGGAAAAAAGCGTCCTCGCTTTATCCGAAGAGTGGCGTGCTGGGGCAGACCTTGATCTCGGAGAAAGAGATCAAGCAGGCTTTGTATGCCGCTAAGTTGGTTTCCTATGCGCAGGGATTCTCTTTGTTGTACCAAGCCTCCAAGCGATATGATTGGCAGTTGGATTACGGTACGATCGCCAAGATTTGGCGGAAGGGATGTATCATACGCTCTGTCTTTTTGGAGAAAATTACGCAGGCTTATGAGAAGAACCGGAATCTGGAGAACCTCTTATTCGATGAGTTCTTTATTCAAAAGATCGAGTCTTCCTTGTTGGCTTGGCGGCAAGTGGTAGCCGAGGGTGCCTTGCATGGAGTGGCTTTGCCGGCGATGAGCTCGGGGTTGAGCTATTTCGATGGACTGTCTACCCCGCATTCCGCCGCTAATTTGATTCAGGCCCAGCGGGATTATTTCGGGGCTCATACTTATGAGCGGGTCGATTGGGAGCGTGGTAAGTTTTTCCATACCAACTGGACGGGTGAGGGAGGAAAGACGGTTTCTGGAACTTATAACGTATAAAGACATGAAGAAAGCAGATAATCAATTATTAGTTATATTCGGGGCGTCGGGCGATCTTACCAGTCGCAAGTTGCTTCCCTCTTTGTTCGAGTTATATGTTCGTGGCTTGCTACCCGACCGCTTCTGCATCTTGGGAGCCGCCCGTACCGCTTATGGCGATGAGGAGTTCCGTGCGGAGCAACATACGCATATCTTGGAGGCACAGAAGGGAAAGACCTACGACGAGGGCTTGATCGATGACTTCTTGGAGAATGTTTATTACCTCGCCTTCGATTCCACCAACGCCGATGAATACTACAAATTGCGTGAGCGCATCGAGTTCTTGCAAGAGAAACATGACTTGCCGGATAAGATCATCTATTACTTGGCTACCCCGCCGGTGATGTACGAGATCGTCCCGCAATGTTTGCTGGAGAGTGGTTTGAACAAGACCGAGTCTCCGGATGGTTTCCGGCGGATCATCGTGGAGAAGCCGTTTGGCACCAGCTTGGAGTCTGCCCGCCAGTTGAATGATCATTTACGACATATCTTCCATGAGGAGGAGATTTATCGTATTGACCATTATCTGGGGAAAGAGACCGTGCAGAATATCTTGGTATTGCGTTTCTCGAACGGTATTTTCGAGCCATTGTGGAATCATAATTATATCGATTCCATCGAGATTAGCGCTACTGAGACCTTGGGGGTGGAGAATCGAGGGAAATATTATGATGGAGCCGGGGCGATGCGGGATATGATCCAGAATCACTTAATGCAATTGATGTCGTTTATCGCCATGGAATCTCCCTCTATATTCGAGCCGGAACCGATTCGTGACGAGATCGTGAAAGTATTCCGCTCCATACGCCCGTATACGGTGTTGGATATGGATAAGATGGTTGTCCGTGGACAATATATCGGTTATCGGGAAGAGAAGAACGTAGCTCCTGACTCGAATACCGAGACGTATGTGGCGATGAAATTCTTTATCGATAACTGGCGCTGGAGCGGTGTGCCCTTCTATTTCTATACGGGAAAGAAGTTGCCGGAGAAGTCATCGGAGGTAGTGATCCACTTCAAGTCTACGCCCCATCAACTGTTTGTCGGTCAATGTTCGGGAGGTTCCTGCAATAAATTGACCATCCGTATCCAACCGAACGAGAGTATATCCTTGAAGTTCGGGCTGAAAATGCCGGGAGCCGGTTTCGAGGTGAAGCAAGTCAGCATGGACTTCCGCTACGATTCCCTCTCGAAGAGCTATCTTCCTGACGCTTACGAGCGTCTGTTGCTGGATGCCATGCTGGGCGATTCCACCCTGTATGCTCGTAGCGACGCTTTGGAGGCTAGCTGGAAATTTATCGATCCGATCTTGCTCCATTGGAAAGAGGAGGGTTCGAAGAACTTATTCTTCTATGAGCCGGGCGAGGACGGACCGGAGGAAACTGTTATTTTAGGTGCGGAAAAGAAAGTCTGCGCCTGCCAAAGAAGATAATTTTATGGAAATAAAGAGATACAATGAGATGAAAGAGGCGCTTCGGTCGATGACGGAGGACATGATGGCGATGATTCGCCGCAAAGACTTCGCTCCGTTTAACTTAGCGCTCTCGGGAGGGGAGACGGCGAAGCATATGTTTTCCCTCTGGGTAGATGAGTATAAGGATAAGATTGACTGGAATAACATCCGTTTCTTCTGGGTGGACGAGCGTTGTGTTCCACCAACGAGTCCGGATAGTAATTACGGTCATGCGAATCATTTGCTTTTTAAGCCTTTGTGTATCCCGGCGGATCATATCCACCGGATCAAGGGCGAGAACGAGCCGGGTACCGAGGCGATGCGTTATTCATGGGTCGTAAAGGAATTCTTGCCGTTGTTCAATCAAATGCCTACGTTCGATTGCATCATCCTCGGCGTAGGTGAGGATTCCCATACGGCATCCATTTTCCCTACCACCATGGAGCTATTGTCGGATAGCCGTAACTATGCGGTATCCCAGCAACCTTCTACCGGCCAATACCGGATCACCATGACGGGACCGCTTATCTTGAACGGCGCCCCCTTATTGGTCCCGATACTGGGCACGAACAAGGAACCCGTAATCCAGAGGCTCTCCAAAGGCTATTTCCCCTCAAACGACACGCCTGCGGCCTATATCTTATCGCATGCCGTACAGGCTACGATTTATGGGCTGAACCCATGATTTTGCTACATGCCGAGTCCTTCCAAAAAACATGTACGTGTTTTCGAAAAAACACGTACATATACTCCTCTCCTTGGAGAAGATATACTGCAAGTACCCTAGGAGATATACTTCACCGTCCAAGTAAGTACTACTTCTCGTGATATCCTATTAGTATATACAAGACTGTTGCCCACATTTAAAGTGAATGTATTTGTTGGATTCATGTTTTTTTGCGAAGTTTGTTGCTTGAAAAGTAAGCTTTGAGACATGAATATGAGAAATATTGTACTGTGTATATTATATTTGTTTTTGGTGCCGATGGGAGGGTTTGCCCAATCTGAGGTCGTTGTCTTGTATCCCGATACTGAAAATAAGGATTTGGATGAAGCTGTATACCAAAAAATCTTTTTGGCCGGCACGATCGATATGGGGAAAAGCGTGGATTGGCAGAAGGCTACCTGCGACTGGTTCCGGGCGCTTCCGGAGGGACGGTATCTCTTGTTCAATCCTCGTAGAGATAAAGGGTTGAGCGGGGAGATGTCCGATTTTGAGCATCAAGTGAATTGGGAACTGGAGCATCTGGAGAAAACCGATCTGATTATCATGAACATTCTGGCGAGCAGCAAATCCCCGATAACTTTATTGGAGATGGGGCTGTTTATGCGCTCCGGAAAGTTGCGGGTGATTTGCGAGCCCGGCTTTTACCGCTATGATAATGTGCGCTTAACTTGTGCGCGCTATGGCGTCCCATTGTATCAGAATATGGACGATTTTTTGAAAACCATGCGCTAATCTATTATTATTTGTTTAACTTTGTATAGTTTTAGGGACGGTGTGGAATCGATCCTAAGCGAGTATTGTCGAACAAAATGGAAAGAATATGAAAGGTATAGTTTTAGCCGGTGGATCGGGTACCCGCTTGTATCCGATCACTAAAGGAGTTTCCAAGCAACTTCTACCTATTTATGATAAGCCGATGATTTTTTATCCGGTATCCGTGCTCATGCTGGCAGGGATACGGGAGATTCTTATTATATCGACCCCTCAGGATTTGCCGGGCTTTCGTCGTTTACTGGGCGATGGCTCCGATTATGGCGTTCGTTTTGAATATGCCGAGCAGCCTTCGCCGGACGGATTGGCGCAAGCTTTCATCATTGGAGAGCGCTTTATTGGCGATGACTCCGTTTGCTTGGTGCTTGGTGATAATATCTTTTACGGACAGAGCTTTACCCGTATGTTAAAAGAGGCCGTTGACAAGGCGGAGAACGAACAAAAAGCGACCGTGTTCGGTTACTACGTAAACGATCCGGAACGCTATGGCGTGGCCGAGTTCGATGCGGATGGGAACGTCCTCAGTATCGAGGAGAAACCGAAGGAACCGAAATCGAATTACGCCGTGGTAGGATTGTATTTCTATCCGAACAAGGTGGTGGACGTGGCCAAGAATATCAAGCCTTCCGCCCGTGGAGAGCTGGAGATCACTACCGTGAACCAGTGGTTCTTGAAGGATGGGGAGTTGAAAGTGCAGCTATTGGGACGTGGATTCGCTTGGTTGGATACCGGGACTCACGACTCGTTGTCTGAGGCATCTACTTTCGTGGAGGTGATCGAGAAGAGACAGGGACTGAAGGTGGCTTGTCTGGAGGAGATCGCTTTCAAGCAAGGATGGATTGATGAGAAGCGACTTGAGCAAGTGGCTTTGCCGATGATTAAGAATCAGTACGGCCAGTATTTGATGAGGTTGATTAATAAGTAGAAGTAGTTCAGAATACGAGATATCGATGGAAAAAGACAGTAAAATATTTGTTGCCGGTCACCGGGGTTTGGTAGGCTCCGCCATTCTGAATAATTTGCGTAGCAAAGGGTATACGAACTTTCTGCTTCGTACGCATGCGGAACTGGATCTGACGGATCAAGCCGCTGTGAACGAGTTTTTTGCCGCTGAACGGCCGGACTATGTGTTCTTGTCGGCGGCGCACGTCGGCGGTATCATGGCGAACAGTCTGTACCGTGCCGATTTTATCTACAATAATTTGATGATCCAGAATAATGTCATTCATGCCTCTTGGAAAAACGATGTAAAGAAATTATTATTCTTGGGAAGCACCTGCATCTATCCCCGTGAGGCTCCGCAGCCGATGCCGGAGGATTGCTTGCTGACATCTCCCTTGGAATATTCCAACGAGCCTTATGCGATCGCCAAGATAGCGGGTATCAAGATGTGCGAGAGTTACAACCTGCAATACGGTACGAACTATATCGCCGTGATGCCTACTAACCTCTACGGGCCGAATGATAATTTCAATCTGGAGACCTCGCATGTGTTGCCAGCCATGATCCGTAAGATCCATCTGGCGAAATGCCTGCATACAGGAGATTGGGAGGCCTTGCGTAAGGATATGGACATTCGTCCGGTAGAGGGCGTGTCTGGGAAGGCCTCCGAGCCGGAGATACTCTCCGTATTGGATAAACAGGGTATCTGTCCGGGCGAGGTGGAGCTGTGGGGAACCGGCAAGCCGCTTCGTGAGTTTTTATGGAGCGAGGAGATGGCCGACGCTTCTGTTTATATCATGGAACACGTGGATTTCGAGGATGTCCGCCAGAAGGAGGGCGAGGTCCGGAATACACATATTAATATAGGTACGGGTATCGAGCTTTCGATCCGTGAGGTCGCCGAACTGATCCGGCGAGAGATCGGGTTCGAGGGCGAGTTGAGGTTTAACTCGTCCAAGCCGGACGGTACGCTTCGTAAGCTGACGGATGTAAGCAAGTTGCATGCCTTGGGTTGGCGCCATACGATCGAGATCGAGGAGGGCGTGAAGCGACTCTATGAATGGTACTTGGGAATTGAAAAATGAGAATTGAAAATTGAAAATTAGAGAAATGGGCAAAGTAGCGTTAATAACGGGTATTACGGGACAGGATGGGGCTTATCTTACTGAGTTCTTGATTAAGAAAGGATATACGGTACATGGTATCAAGCGTCGTTCTTCCATGTTCAATACGGATCGTATCGATCATTTGTATCAAGACCCGCATGTGGAAAACCGTAATTTGATTCTGCATTATGGCGATTTAACGGATAGTTTGAATCTTACACGTATCATTGGCGAGGTTCAACCGGACGAGATCTATAATCTGGCCGCCATGAGCCATGTAAAAGTAAGTTTCGACACTCCCGAATATACGGCGAATGCGGATGGTTTGGGCGTATTGCGTATCCTAGAGGCGGTCCGCTTGCTGAACTTGATCCCGAAGACACGTATTTATCAGGCATCTACATCTGAGTTGTATGGCTTGGTGCAAGAGGTGCCGCAGAGGGAGACTACTCCTTTCTATCCGAGAAGCCCTTATGCGGTAGCGAAACTATACGGTTACTGGATTACGGTGAATTACAGGGAGGCCTATCATATGCACGCTTCCAATGGCATCTTGTTTAATCACGAGTCTCCATTAAGGGGAGAGACATTCGTGACCCGTAAGGTAACCCGGGCGGTTTCACGTATCGTTTTGGGTATGCAAAAAAAGGTTTATATGGGTAATCTTTCCTCCAAACGGGATTGGGGACACGCAAAAGATTACGTGCGTGCCATGTACGCTATTTTGCAACAAGATGAACCCTCGGATTATGTCATAGCTACCGGGATTACTACCACGATTCGGGACTTTATCCGTATGGCTTTTGAGGAAATTGGCGTGGGAATCCGCTTTAAAGGAGAAGGGATAGACGAGGTCGCTATCTTAGAGTCGATAGACGAGGGATTGTTCGTCAAGAAGGTTGGTGATGCCTATCTGGAAAACTTTAAGAAACGTGTGGGTGAGGAAGTTGTAGGAGTAGATCCGCAGTATTTCCGCCCTACGGAAGTAGAGTTGCTGATCGGTGACGCTACGAAGGCACGTACTCGTTTAGGGTGGGAACCGGAGTATTCATTAGCGGCTTTAATTGAGGATATGATGAAGAACGATATAAAACTAATGAAGAAGGAGTCTTATCTGAAAGAGGGGGGCTATAAAATTTTGAACTATTTCGAGTGAGTTCGAAACAATTTGAAGATTTTATTTGTTGTAATTACAAAAAGAGTTAATTTTGTGCCAATTTTAAGATATTAGGTAATTGATTGTTTAATTAAAATGTTGAAAATATGAAGACTAAGGTTTTACTTTTAGCTTTGTTATCAGGTTTTGTATTCTCTGTGGCAGCACAGGAATATCAACCGCAGGTGGGGTTCAGCAATGAGGCTGGTTATAAGACTAATTTCAAGAAGAATAAAGCTCGCGACAATTGGTTTATTTCAATTGCGGGTGGAGCCAGCGTATTGTTAGGAGACCAAAATGGAGAGGCTGATTTCAAGAATCGTTTAAACTTCGCTCCACAAGTATCTTTTGGTAAGTGGTTTAATCCGTATTTAGGATTCCGTACCCAGTTAAATGGTGGTATTATCCACGGTTTTGAAGGTGATGGCGCACAGTTTATGCAACATAATAAATATGTAGCCGCTCACGTAGACTTGTTGTGGGATGTTACTAACTTCTGGGCTCCTTACAGAGAATCTAAAGTGTTCCGCTTGATTCCTTGGGTCGGTTTTGGTTATGCGCAGCGTTTCAAGACTACAGAGTCTTATGATCGTCCAAGAACGGAGTCTCCTACGTTGAACGCTGGTATCTTAACCGCTTTCCGTTTGAGCAAACGTGTTGATTTGAACGTTGAGATCCAAGGTTCTTTGTTGAACGAGCAGTTTAACCGTGTCGAGATGAATCACCTGACAGATGGTATCGTTCAGTTGAGCGCTGGTTTGACATTCAAATTGGGTAAGACAGACTTCGAGGTATTGGAGCCGATGGATTACGCTTTGTTGAACGACTTGAACGGCCAGATCAACTCTTTGCGTGCTGCTAACGATGAGTTGAGCAAACGTCCGGTTTCTTGCCCTGAGTGCCAAGAGACAGTTACTGAAGTTGTAAATAACTACGTTGACAATGTGGTTTACTTCCGCATCAACAGCGCTAAGATCGACAAGAACCAGCAGATCAATATCTATAACACAGCTGAGTTCATGAAGAACAACAACGCTCCGATCAAGGTAGTTGGTTACGCTGATAAGAAGACGGGTACTTCTGATTATAACATGGGTCTTTCTGAGAAACGTGCTAGAGCGGTCGCTAAGGAACTTATCGATAAATACGGTATCTCTTCTAGCCAGATCACTATCGAGTGGAGAGGTTCGGACGAACAACCTTATGGCGAAAATAGCTGGAACCGTGTAGTAATTATGAGCGCTAATAATTAATTTACGAATTAATACTTTAAAAAGGCCGTACTTCTAAGTGCGGCCTTTTTTTTTGCGCCGAAAAATACTTACTTTTGTGAGAATTTATCGAATTGCTATGATATTGAACAAAAAACATGGTTATTTAATCCAATGGCTGATTGGTGTAGGAGATTTGATCGTATTGAATCTCTTGTTTATGGCCGTTTTTCATCTGCTTGGCCCGAAATACACGGAAGCGATATCCTATAATTTGAGAGAGGTTATTCTGTTATTGAACTTCTGTTATTTCTTCTCTTTATATTTTATCCCGATTCAATTGCATCAGGCGGTCGTGTTTATCGACAAGATTGTGCAACGGGCGTTCGGATTGGTTACCGTACTTATCTTCTTGTTCGCTACTTGTTTGATCTTCTTGAATGTGGGAGATGTTCTGGCAACCTTCCTCTTGGTCTATTACGGGGTTTCTATCATCTTGTTTTCGCTTTGGCGGGTTTTGGTGCGCCTATCTTTAAAGTTGTACAGGCGAAAAGGCTATAACTTTAAGAAGGTGGTGATTGTGGGGGCCGGAAAGAATGGTATGGAGCTTTACCAAGTCATGAAAGATGATTTGAGCTATGGGTTTAGCGTAAAGGGATTCTTTGATGACAATGACTCGTTGAAAGACGTTTTACCTAATTACTTGGGCAAGACGAGCGAGGTGGAAGCGTATGTGCTGGAGCATGATATCGATGAGATTTATTGTACCTTGCCGGGTACGAACAACGGAAAGATCGTACGGCTTCTGAATTTCGCCGAGAAGAAGATGGTGCGCTTCTATATCGTGCCCGAGTTTTACCGGGATGTAAAGAAGAGTATGGTGATGGAGGTGATGGAATCGATCCCATTGCTGACGGTCCGCCGAGAGCCTTTGCAATCCGCCTATAACCGGTTCTTGAAACGAACGTTCGATATATTTTTCTCTTTGGTGATTTTGCTCACGATTTATCCGATCCTGTACATCGTGGTCGGTATAATGATCAAGTTAAGCTCACCCGGCCCGATTTTGTTTAAGCAGAAACGTACGGGATTGTATGGGCGTGACTTCGAATGTTTCAAATTTCGTACGATGAAGGTGAATGCGCAGGCTGATACCTTGCAGGCCGTTAAGAACGATCCTCGGAAGACCCGGATCGGCGATTTCTTGCGCCGGACGAATCTGGATGAGTTCCCTCAGTTCGTGAACGTCTTGCTGGGCGATATGTCCGTGGTAGGCCCTCGTCCGCATATGCTGAAGCATACCGAGCAGTACTCAGCGTTGATCGATAAGTATATGGTGCGGCATTTGGTGAAACCGGGAGTAACGGGGTGGGCGCAAGTCACCGGTTACCGGGGTGAGACCAAGACGCTGGAGCAGATGGAAGGACGTGTGAAGAGAGATGTGTGGTATATAGAGAATTGGACGTTTTTCCTTGATTTAAAGATTATTGTGGTTACGGTACTGAATATGTTCAAGGGAGAGAAGAATGCGTATTAATCCGATTTGTTGCACACTTTTTGCGGATTTGTGTAATCTGTATTTATATTTATGCTATATTCGCGCTCGATGGGAAGAATAATTGCAATAGATTACGGCCGGAAACGTACGGGGATAGCCGCTACGGATATTTTACAAATGATCGCTAACGGCGTGGCGACAGTCCCAAGTGGAGAGGTTGTGAAATACCTGTCGGATTACATATCACGGGAACCGGTGGATTTATTTGTGGTCGGGCTTCCAAAGCAAATGAACAATGAGCCTTCTGAGAACATGAAGTATGTGGAGGCGTTCGTGACCCATCTGAAAAGGACGATACCAAGTATTCCGGTAACTTATTACGACGAGCGGTTCACGTCGGTCTTAGCTCATAAGGCCATGTTGGAAGGCGGTTTAAAGAAAAAGAAACGGCAAGATAAAGGATTGGTCGATGAGATTAGCGCCGTTATTATTTTGCAAGCTTATTTAGAAAGTAAAAAATATCAGTTATAACTTATGATTTTACCCGTATTTTTATATGGTCAGCCCGTACTAAGAAAAGAGGCTGAGGATGTACCTAAAGATTATCCCGACTTGAAACAGTTGGTTGCCAATATGTTTGAAACGATGTATAATGCCGATGGGGTAGGGCTTGCCGCTCCTCAGGTGGGCTTGTCTATCCGTTTGGTGGTTATAGACGGTGATGTGATGGGAGATGACTTCCCTGAATGCAAGGGTTTCAAGCGTGCGTTGATTAATCCCGAGTTTTTGGAACGTAGCGAGGAGGAAATAGCTATGGAGGAAGGCTGCTTGAGCCTGCCGGGTATACACGAGAAAGTGTCTCGCTCGAAAACGGTTCGTGTGAGATATTGGGATGAGAATTGGGAGGAGCACGAGGAAGTGGTGGAAGGTTTCGCCGCCCGTATCGTGCAGCATGAGTGCGAGCATCTGACGGGGCATGTCTTTATCGACAATGTCTCCGCTATTCGCCGCCAATTGAACAAAGGCAAATTAAATAGTATTATTAAAGGGACGGTTCGTTGCTCTTACCGGGCAAAAGCCGTTGGTAAATAATAAATCTATAAATAATCAATATGACAGATTTAAGTAAAAACATTGAGGCCCTCAGGGAAAAGAAAGCCGTTATCGAGATGGGCGGTGGTGAGGCTGCTATCGAAAAGCAAGTGGCGATGGGTAAGCTTACTGCCCGGGAGCGTATCTTGGCTTTGTTGGATAAGAACTCTTTCCATGAGTATGACATGTTCGTGAAACACGATGGCCGTGATTTCGGTATGGAGAAGAAGGTTCTGCCGGGTGATGGTGTGGTTACTGGTACGGGTACGATCTTTGGTGCCCCGGTTTGCATCTATGCGCAGGACTTTACGGTTGCCGGTGGTTCGTTAGGTTTGCAGCATGCTCGTAAGATCACCAAGATCATGGATCATGCGTTGAAGATGAAATGTCCGATCATCGGAATCAATGACTCGGGTGGCGCGCGTATCCAAGAAGGTGTTGGTGCTTTGGCTGGTTATGGTGAAATATTCTATCGCAATACGATCGCCTCGGGCGTGATCCCTCAGATTTCCTTGATCCTCGGTCCTTGTGCCGGTGGTGCCGTTTATTCTCCGGCGTTGACGGACTTCGTGTTTGTGGTTGAGAACATCTCTAAGATGTTTATCACGGGACCGAACGTTATCAAGACCGTGCTGGGTGAGGATATCTCTATGGAAGACCTTGGTGGCGCACGTGTTCATGCGGAGACTACAGGTAACGCTCATTTCTATGCCTTGAGCGAGCAAGAATGTTTCGATCAGGTGAAACGTTTGGTTAGCTTCATCCCTTGGAATAATCAGGAGCGTGCGAAAGTGGTTGAGCCGAAAGAGCCGTCCGCTATGCTGAATATCGAGCAAGTAGTTCCGGCGGACCCGAAACAACCGTATGATGTGCGAGACGTTATCAGATGTATCGTCGATGACTCGGACTTCTTGGAGATTCAAGAGTTGTGGGCCGCTAATATTGTGATCGGTTTTGGTCGTATGGCAGGAGAAACGGTAGGTTTCGTTGCCAATCAACCGATGGTTTTGGCCGGCGTGCTTGATTGTGATAGCGCTGACAAGGCCGCTCGTTTCATCCGTTTCTGCGACTCATTCAATATTCCTATCATCACGTTGGAGGATATGCCGGGTTATCTGCCGGGCGTAGATCAAGAGCATGCGGGTGTGATTCGTCATGGGGCTAAGGTTCTGTATGCGTATTCGGAAGCTACTGTTCCTAAGATCACGGTTATCTTGCGCAAGGCGTACGGTGGAGGTTATATAGCTATGAACTCCCGTCACTTGGGCGCTGACTTCATGTTCGCTTGGCCGAGTGCGGAGATCGCTGTTATGGGTCCGGAAGGTGCAGCTAACATCATATTCCGCAAGGAGATCATGGAGGCGGAAGATCAGAACGCTATGCGTCAGGAGAAGGTGAAAGAATATATCGAGAAATTCGCGAACCCGTACGTGGCGGCTTCCAAGGGATTTATCGACTCTGTGATCGAACCGAAAGAAACCCGTTCATTATTGCTACACGCACTGAAGCTTTCCATTCTAAAAGAGGAATACAGACCGGCCAAGAAGCACGGTTTGCCTCCGTTCTAAATTGATGAGAGTATGGAAAAGAAACACCAGCAAGAAGAATATGTAGACTTTGTGGTGACGGCACGTAAATATAAGACGTTGCTGACAGCGAAGTATAAGAGCCGACCGATGTGGCATAAGCCGTCGGCTGGTGACGTGGTTTCTCATCTTCCCGGAACGATTATCAAGATTATGGTAGAAGAAGGACAGGCTGTGGAGGCTGGGCAACTTCTGCTAATCCATGAGGCGATGAAAATGCAGAACCGGGTGGTCGCTCCCATATCGGGAGTCGTTGTCGAGCTCAATGTAAAAGAGGGCGATAAGATAACGAAGAATCATTTAATGGTAAAAATAGAGTCTAAGTAAGATAATTTACTTATTTTTGCCTCTCAATCATTTTTAATAGGATGAAGAAGGCAACACTCTTTTTGATATTACAGATATTTACGATTTCGCTTTTTGCGCAGATTAATACGGACCGTGTATTGGCCATTGGTAGGAACGCCCTTTATTTTGAGGATTATGTTCTTTCCATTCAGTACTTCAATCAGGTTATCAAATCCAAACCTTGGTTGGCGGAACCCTATTTCTATCGTGCGGTGGCGAAGATAAATCTGGACGATTTTAAGGGGGCCGAGGAAGACTGTACTTTATGTCTTCAGCGGAACCCTTTTTTAACGCAAGCGTATTACGCTCGCGGCATCGCCCGTCAAAGTCAGGAGAAATACGACGAGGCGATCGACGATTACCAGAAAGGACTTGAGTTCAAACCCGAGGACCGCCAGATGCTGGTGAATATGGCGGTGGCTTTTATCCAGAAAAAAGACTACAACGGGGCGGAGAAGACATTCGATGATTTAATGACCGCCCATCCGAAATATTCCATGAATTATATGACACGGGGCGCTATGTATCTGGAGAAAGGGGATACGTTGAAAGCCTTGGCCGATTATAATAAGGCGATCGAGATGGATCCTTATTATGCGCCGGCGTATGGCAATCGTGCGATCCTTCATTATCAAATGGATGATTATAAGGACGCTCTGGCCGATTTGAACGAGGCTCTACGTCTGGATACCCGTGAGAGCGGATATTATATTAACCGGGGGCTAGTTCGTTATCAGATGAATGACTTGAGAGGTGCGATGGCCGATTACGATCAGGTGATCAGCATGGATAGCCGGAACTTGATCGCACGGTTTAACCGGGGGTTGCTTCGGTTCCAAGTCGGGGATAATAACCGGGCTATCGAGGACTTCGATGTCGTTATCCAGCAAGAGCCAGATAACTATATGGCTTATTACAACCGTGCGTTGCTCCGTTTCGAGACGGGCGACTACCGGGGGGCCGTGCAGGATTACGACGTGGTCTTGAAGCAATATCCTACTTTCCTGCCAGGCTTTGTGAGCCGTTCGGAAGCAAAGCGTAAGCTGGGGGATAACGTGGGGGCAGACCGTGATTATTGGGCAGCCATAAAGATGGAGGAGCAGGCCAAGAACGGACAGCTCCCGAAGACATCGTCTTCTGGCTCCAATACAGCGGTGAACGGAGATGCCAAGACGGACGATTCGGAGGAGAATACTCGTGAGCAATCCGATAAGAATATCAATAAGTTCAACCGCTTGGTAGTATACGATAAGGAGCAGGAGCGTAAAAGTAAATACCAAAGTGAGGTCCGTGGGCGTGTACAAGACCGGAATGTCCATGTGGATCTGGAACCCCAGTTTGTCTTGACCTATTACGAGAAGGCGGATCCCGTAAAGAAACTTGTTTATTACGACAAGATGGTGGAGGATTACAATGGCCAGATGGTCTTGAAGCGTAAATTGCGTATCACGAACGAGGAGGCCGCTTTGACTGAGGACCAAATCGCCGTGCATTTCGCCTCCATCGACGAGTATTCGGCGGAGATCGAGCGTGATCCGAACAACGCTAACGCTTATTTTGGCCGTGCGATGGACTTCATGTTGGTGCAGGATTTCTCGGAGGCGATCAAGAATTTCTCGGAAGCGATCGAGCGAGACCCGTCGTTCACGATGGCTTATTTCAATCGTGCCGTGGAACGTTATAAGCAATTGATGTACACCCAATCCCAGCAGGCTAGCAAGGATACGTACGACTTGAGTGGCTCGGGAATGAACTTGAATATTGGTAAGTCCGCACAGTCGCAGGTAAACGCCAACACCTCGGTGGACCTCCGTAGCGCTATGCTGAAGGATAATAAGCGAGCCTATGAGCATGAGCAGATCATGAGGGATTACGATATGGTGATCAAGCTGAACCCGGGTTTTGTGTACGCTTACTTTAACCGTGCGAATCTGCGTTGCGCCCAGCGTGATTTCCGTGCCGCTATCGTTGATTACAACGAGGCGATCGAGCGGGACCCTGAATTTGCCGAGGCTTACTACAACCGTGGGTTAGCCCGTCTGTCGCAAGGTGACGTGAACCGGGGCATCGCCGACTTGAGCAAGGCAGGGGAATTGGGTATCTACAACGCCTATAGTATCATCAAGCGAATGACAAGCCGGTGATAACGCAAATTATTCGAGTTAAATGTTTCGCTGATAGAAAAGAAATATTAACTTTGTGGGCTGAATATAAAGAATTTTAGAGAATAGAATATGATAAAGATTACATTTCCGGACAATTCCGTAAGAGAATATGCAAAGGGAACGACTGCTATGCAGATAGCGGAAAGCATTAGTTCTCGTTTGGCACAGGAAGTCCTAGCCGCAAGCGTGAATGGGGAGGTTTGGGACTTAAGCCGTCCTATCAACGACGACGCTACGGTGAAACTTTTGAAGTGGGAAGACGAGGAAGGTAAACATGCGTTCTGGCATTCCAGCGCTCACCTTATGGCAGAGGCTTTGCAGGAATTATATCCGGGTATTAAATTCGGTATCGGTCCGGCGATCGAGAACGGTTTCTATTATGACGTGGATCCGGGTGAGGCCGTGATCAAAGAGGGTGATTTCGCTGCTATCGAGGCTAAGATGCTTGAGCTGGTAGCCAAGAAAGAAGAGATCAAACGTCAGGACATTACCAAGGCGGATGCCATGAAGATGTTCGGCGATAGAGGTGAAGAGTATAAAACAGAGCTTATCAGTGAGTTGGAAGACGGTACGATCACTACCTATACGCAGGGTTCTTTTACGGACTTGTGTAGAGGACCGCACTTACCGAATACCTCTTATCTGAAAGCTGTCAAGATATTGAGCGTAGCCGGCGCTTATTGGCGTGGCGATGAGAAACGCAAGCAATTGGTTCGTTTGTATGGTATCACTTTCCCGAAAAAGAAGATGTTGGATGAGTATCTGACATTGTTGGAGGAGGCCAAGAAACGTGACCACCGTAAGATCGGTAAGGAGATGGACTTGTTCATGTTCTCCGATACGGTAGGTAAGGGCTTACCGATGTGGTTGCCAAAAGGTACCGCCTTGCGTTTGCGTCTGCAAGAGTTCTTGCGTCGTATCCAAGCTCGTTATAATTATCAAGAGGTAATGTGTCCGCCGATCGGTAATAAATTATTGTATATTACCTCCGGCCACTACGCTAAATACGGAAAGGATTCTTTCCAACCGATCCATACACCTGAGGAGGGTGAGGAATACTTCTTGAAACCGATGAACTGTCCTCATCACTGTATGATCTATAAAAACTCTCCTCGTTCGTATAAGGACCTGCCGTTGCGTCTCGCTGAGTTCGGTACGGTTTGCCGGTATGAGCAGAGTGGAGAGTTGCACGGATTGACCCGTGTACGTAGCTTTACGCAGGATGATGCTCATATCTTCTGCCGCCCCGATCAGGTAAAGCAGGAATTCTTGAACGTAATGGACATCATCTCGATCGTATTCAAGACGATGAATTTCGAGAACTTCGAGGCTCAGATCTCCTTGCGTGACAAGGTGAACCGTGAGAAATATATCGGTAGCGACGAGAATTGGGAGAAGGCTGAGCAAGCGATTGTAGAGGCTTGTGAGGAAAAAGGCTTGAAAGCTAAGATCGAATATGGAGAGGCCGCTTTCTACGGTCCGAAACTCGACTTCATGGTGAAAGACGCTATCGGCCGCCGTTGGCAGTTAGGTACGATTCAGGTAGACTATAACTTACCGGAACGTTTCCAATTGGAATATACGGGTGCCGACAACCAGAAGCACCGTCCGGTTATGATTCACCGTGCGCCGTTCGGTTCCATGGAACGGTTCGTTGCCGTATTGATCGAGCACACCGCCGGAAAGTTCCCGTTGTGGTTGACTCCGGAGCAGGTATGTATCATGCCGATCAGCGAGAAGTTTAATGATTACGCTTGGCAAATCGCACGTGAGTTGGGTAATCAGGAAATCCGTGCTATCGTAGATGACCGAAATGAGAAGATCGGTCGTAAAATTCGTGACAATGAATTGAAAAGAATCCCTTATATGCTCATCGTTGGAGAAAAAGAAGCAGAAAATGGTGAAGTTTCTGTAAGAAAACAGGGCGAAGGTGATAAAGGTTCGATGAAAATTGCTACCTTTGCAGCGCTTTTGAATGGCGAGGTAGAGGAAATGATGAATCGCTGGCAAAAAAGTAATGATTAAATAACTAATAACGAGGAGAATAAATCTTTTTGAATGAAGAATGACAATCTGAAAGAACAGTATAGAATCAACGAACGTATTCGTGTTCGTGAAGTTCGTTTAGTAGGTGACAATATTGAAACGGGTGTTTATCCGATCGCTCAAGCGCTGAAAATAGCGGAAGAGCAGGGGATGGATCTAGTCGAGATTTCACCAAATGCTGCGCCCCCCGTTTGTAGAGTAATCGACTACCAGAAATTCCTCTATCAGCAAAAAAAGCGTCAGAAAGAGCAAAAAGCGAAATCTGTGAAAGTGGTCGTGAAGGAGATTCGTTTCGGGCCTCAGACAGATGATCATGATTACAATTTTAAATTGAAGCACGCTAAGGGATTTTTGGAGGAAGGTTCGAAGGTCAAAGCCTACGTGTTCTTTAAAGGCCGTTCTATCCTTTTCAAGGAACAGGGAGAAGTCCTGCTGCTTCGTTTTGCCAACGATTTGGAGGATTATGGAAAAGTAGAGCAGTTGCCGGTATTGGAGGGAAAACGTATGATTATCATGCTTACTCCGAAGAAAGCGGGCACTGGCTCAGCCCCGGCTGCGGCCGCAGCTCCGAAAGTTGTAAAGAAAGTGATCACGACACCTAAGCCTAAAAGCGAGGGTGATAAGAAAACAGAAGAATAAAATCCGTCCCTGATAGAAGGGAGGTTAAGTTTAATAATTAAAAATAATTGGAAAATGCCTAAGATGAAGACTAATTCCGGTGCCAAAAAGAGGTTCGCCCTTACCGGATCAGGAAAGATCAAAAGAAAACACGCTTTTAAGAGTCATATCTTAACAAAGAAGACTAAGAAGCAAAAGAGAAATCTTACTCACACGGGTTTGGTAGCTAGTGTTGACGTAAGCAACGTAAAGCAGATGCTTTGCATGAAGTAATCTTTATTCATTAAGCGAGTTTTATAACGATTTTTATTAACCGAATGCATTTAGCAATCAAGTTCATCCTAAGAGATGACGCTAACATTCAAAACAGATTAGAATTATGCCTAGATCAGTAAATCATGTTGCTTCAAGAGCAAAAAGAAAACGGATTTTAAAACTAACCCGTGGTTATTATGGTGCACGTAAGAACGTTTGGACCGTAGCGAAGAATACATGGGAAAAAGGTTTGACTTATGCTTTCCGCGACCGTCGTAACAAGAAACGTAATTTCCGTGCTTTGTGGATTCAGCGTATCAACGCTGCCGCTCGTATGGAAGGTTTGTCTTACTCTCGCCTAATGGGTGCTTTGCACGCTGCCGGTATCGAGATCAACCGTAAGGTTTTGGCAGACTTGGCCGTTAACCATCCGGAAGCATTCAAGGCTATCGTAGCTAAAGTAAAATAAGATTTTTGCTATATAGTTAATAAAGAGCCTCCCCGAAAAGGAGGCTCTTTTTTTGTTGTTTTTGTTTGGTTATGTCGATACGATTACATATCTTTGTAACAAGAAAAAGATAAACAGGGAATGAGTTAAGCCGCACTTGTTCGATTGGGAAACTCATCAGTTTATTTTAATTCCGAGACATAGCTCTTGTCGCCAATGGCGGGCCGCGCCCTTCGGGGTATGCTTAGCACGGCGGATTACAAAGGTGGCAAAGCACTCAAATCCTGTCATACGGAGTTTGTTCACATCTACAGTGCGGCTTTTTCAAATAGGGAAGAGGATCTTTAATTAGATTCTCTTCTTTTTTATGCGGTTCACGCAGGTAGTCTCGTTAGCTCATATAAGGGCTCACCCGATAAATCAGGGGGAAAATTCTTTAATTCTATAGAAAATTTGCACCTTTGTACCATGAACAATCAAGGACTATTAGCATTGGCACAGTTGATTCTGCCATCAGAGATACTTTC